>JADYZL010000521.1 GCA_020853155.1 Bryobacterales bacterium | reverse complement strand
AATGTTCTGGACTGTCGATGGCGCCAATGCCATCCTCGCCTTGCGCTGCTCCCATCTCAACGGCCGCTTCGAGGACTACTGGGAGGCCCGCCGGGCGGCTTGATCTCCACTTTTATGTCGCGCACCCGGTTTTTCCCGCCGCGTTTGAAGGCTACCGGGAAGCGGGGGCGGCCGGTAGATTTTTCCTATCCCGCTCGAATCTGCCGCGATTCTAATCGTTAACCGCTCGATGGATTGGCGAAAGGAGCCTTTATTTCCAATACTTACGATATGTGTGGAAGTTTGGCCATCCTCTTGCAATAGAACGTGCAGAGGTGAAGCAAATGCTTAGTTTCGTACCCAAATCCGCTGCCCTGGCAGGCGTCGTCCTCGCCGCTGGACTATTGACGCAGGGCTGTGCAACCAAGAAATACGTGAATCAGCAAGTGAGCCCGGTCGACCAGCGCGTCACGGAAGTATCGCAAAAGACCGATGAGAACGGCAAGGCCATCTACGCTCTTGGAGAGAAGACGGATGCGAGCGTGAGCCGCCTCGACGAGAACATCAAGACGGCGGAGCGGATTGCCCAGGATGCGACCCGGCTTGCGCAGGGTGCAGGCGATACGGCAAACTCCGCCTACGGCGCCACGCAGGAGAATAAGACCCGCCTGGTTGGACTGGAAAAGCGCCTGGATGGCGTCTACGACTACGAACTGAAGGCGACGGAATCGGTGAGCTTTGGATTCAACAAGTCCGACCTCACGGACGAATCGAAAGCGGCGCTGAGCGACTTCATGGCCAAGATCAAGGGATCGCCGAACTTCGTGATCGAGGTGCAGGGCTACACGGATAAGACCGGTTCCGCCAAGTACAATCTCGACCTGAGTGAACGGCGCGCCGATGCCGTCGTCCGGTACCTGGCGACCACGTACAGCGTTCCGCTGCGCAGCATTCATAAGCTGGGCGTGGGCAGCGAAGATCCCGTGGCCGACAACAAGACCCGGGACGGCCGGCAGCAGAACCGCCGCGTCGAGGTAAGAGTGTTTACCCCGGCGGGAACCCCGTCGAGTTCGCTCAGCTCCAACGGCGCGGGTACGACCACCGCGGCGGCAAAGTATTAACAAACTTCGACTACCTCTTCGGGCGGCCAGGCCAATCGGCCGCCCGTCTCCAATGGTTCGAATGACGCATGCCCGGCCTCGGCCGGGCTTTTTTTTGGGATCACCGCCGGAAGGCCGGGTGGGCCGGCATCGGAGCGCGTTGGAGCCGGGCGACGCTGGGACGTTAGCGGGACGTGAGCGCTTCCCGCGCCTGCCACACGCGCCTTGCGGCCAGCTCCGGCGTGGCCGCAAGCGCCGTCAGGTGGCCCATCTTGCGCCCTGGGCGCGCTTCGAGCTTGCCGTAGAGGTGGATTTTGACTTCAGGGAAGTAGGCTGCGGCCCGCCAGTTGGGCTCTCCGCCCTCCCAAAGGTCGCCCAGTAGATTCGCCATGGCGGCGGGACGAAGCTGTTCCGTGGAGCCGAGCGGGAGCCCGCAGACGGCCCGCAATTGCTGTTCAAACTGGCTTGTGATGTTGGCGTCGAAGGTGAAGTGTCCGGAGTTGTGAGGCCGCGGGGCCAGTTCGTTCACCATCAGCCGGCCCGCCCGATCAAGGAAGAACTCGACGCAGAGAACGCCCACCACGTCGAGCGATTCGAGAATGCCCTCCGTGATTCGCACCGCCTCCCGGGATACCTCCTCCTGGATGGAAGCGGGAGCGATGGTGAGGTCGAGGATATGGTTGCGGTGACGGTTTTCCACCGCCCCGTAGTGGGCGAATTGGCCGCTTGCACCTCGGGCCGCGACGACGCTAATCTCGCGCTCGAAATCGATGAAGGCTTCGAGGATCGCGGGTGCGCCTTCATAGGCCGGCCAAACGTCGTCCACATCGAACTCGGATTCCAGGCGGGCTTGTCCCTTGCCGTCGTAGCCGAAACCGGTGGTCTTGAGAATGCCGCGCCCGCCAAAGCCGTGCAGGGCCTTGCGCAACTCCTGCGCGCTATTGACCGCCACGAAGGGGGTGACGGGAAAGCCATGCTCCGCAAGGTACGTCTTCTCGCGGAAGCGATTCTGCGTGGTGCGCAAGACGCGGCCTGCGGGCCGCAAGGGCACAATTGCTTCTGCGGCCTCGCTGGCGGCATAGGACACATTCTCGAACTCGAAGGTGATGACGTCCACGGTGCGGGCGAAGGCGCGAATGGCATCGAGGTCGTCGTATGAGGCGACAACTTCGCGGTCCGCCACCTGGCCGGTGGGCGAATCCTGGTCCGGCGAGAGGGTCGCCACGCGATAGCCCATCCGGCGGGCGGCGATGGTGAACATCCGCCCAAGCTGCCCGCTGCCGAGCATGCCGATCGTCGCTCCGGGAAGGATGGCGCTCATTCGCCCTGCTCCAGCGGTAGCGCCGCATTGAGCACGGAGGCGGTCAGCGAGGCGCGGAAGGTCCGCAGCTTCTCCCGCAGCTCGGGGCGCGAATTCGAAAGGATGGCGACGGCGAGCAGCCCCGCGTTACGTGCGCCGGCCTTCCCGATGGCGAGCGTGGCCACGGGGATTCCTCCGGGCATTTGCACGATCGAGAGCAGGGAATCGAGGCCCTTGAGCGCGGCGCTCTCCACAGGCACCCCAAGGACCGGAACCGTCGTTTGCGCCGCAACCATGCCCGGCAAATGGGCCGCGCCGCCCGCCCCGGCGATAACGACCTCTAAGCCTCGTTCCTCGGCTCCAGCCGCAAATTCCGCCATGAGGTGCGGCGTGCGATGGGCGGAGACGACGCGGCACTCGTGCGGCACTCCGAACTCTTCGAGCACCTCGTGGGCATGGCGCATGGTCTCCCAATCGGAAGTGCTGCCCATGATGACGGCCACGAGCGGTGGGGAAGTGGATTTGGAAGCGGGTTGGGACATCACGAACGATCCTTTTCCATGGAGGCCGGTAGGACGCAAAAGGCGGCACGCTTTCTGTGCCGCCCTTCACTCACACTCTCTAGCTGGTTTCGATGCGGAGGGAACCCGGCTATTCCCCCTGCACGGTTGAGTAGCCGATTTCTCCATCGAACGTGCAAAGATTCTCCGTCTTGATGAAATCGAGGCCGGATGAGGCGAAGCGCGCCATCAGGGCGGCAATTTGCGCGTAGCTCACAGGCCCGCCGTTCTCCGCGAAGAAGCGGCAGCGCCAGTGGTCCGTGCAGAAGGTTTCCGGGAAGCCGTCGGGGTAAACCTTCACGCCCCGGTTGCTGATCATCTTGAGCACCAGGCCGTCGCCCACAATGGTTTCCTTCACCACTTTGGCGATCTCTTCCGCGCTGCGGTTCGGGTCGTCGAGGAACACGTCGACGCCGACGGTGGCCTTGGTCTGCCGAACCCGCGCGTTCGGCTTGATGGGCGCCATCGCCTCTTTGGCGGTTGCGTAGGAAACCGGCTTCAGGTTTTCCGGCTTCTGGCCCAAACGGTCAACGATTGCCTGCGCAAATTCCTTGGTGCCCGCGAGTTGGGTGCTTACGCCCTGGGTAAAGATGTCGTAGGTGTGGATGCCGTCTTCGATCGCCTTCAACCAGCCGTTGTGTACGAGTTCGGCCACGTCGCCCTGGCCGATATGAACCAGCATCAGGATGGCGCCGTGCAGCAAGCCCGAGGGGTTCGCCTTGTTTTGACCGGCGCGCCGCGGGGCCGACCCGTGGATCGCCTCAAACATCGCGCAACTATCGCCGATGTTGGCTGAACCTGCAAGACCCACGGACCCGGCAATTTGCGCCGCTACGTCGGAGAGAATATCCCCATACAGATTCGGCATCACGACGACGTCGAACAGTTCCGGGGTATCCGCCAGCTTCGCGGCGCCGATATCTACAATCCAGTGCTCATTCTCGATCTCGGGATACTCCGCCGCGATCTCATCGAAGACCCGATGGAACAGGCCGTCCGAGAGCTTCATGATGTTGTCTTTGGTGAAGCAGGTGACCTTCTTGCGATTATTGATCTTCGCGTACTCGAATGCGTAGCGGACAATCTTTTCGCTGCCCGGCCGGGTGATCAATTTGAGGCTCTGGCAAACCTGATCTGTCTGACGGTGCTCGATGCCGGAGTAGAGATCTTCCTCGTTCTCGCGCACCACGACGACATTCATGCCCGGATGCTTGGTATCGATGAAGGGGTGATAGGACACGCACGGGCGCACATTGGCATAGAGGCCAAGCGTGGTGCGGGTGGTGACGTTGAGGCTCTTGAAACCCCCACCCTGCGGCGTAGTGATCGGCGCCTTCAGGAAGACGCGCGTACGGCGCAGGCTATCCCACGCGGAAGGCTCGATCCCCACGCTGAGGCCGCGGGTATAGACCTTTTCGCCGATCTCGATCACTTCCTTCTCAATGCGGGCCCCGGCACTTTCGATGATGTGCAGCGTGGCTTCCATGATCTCGGGGCCGATGCCGTCCCCGTATGCAACGGTAATGGGTGTCTTGCTTGCCATAAAATTCCTACCTAGAGCGCGGAGTAGTGGAAAAGAAGCCCGCCGTATGGCGGCAGGTCCGAGCGAATGCCCAAAGAGACTAGTATGCCAGTTTCTCCGGACCTCCCGCCAATGCGGATGTTGGGCGGGTGCAGCGGAATGCCGAAGCGGCCATCCGGGTATTAGCGGGCCGGCACAAGCTGCTGTGCTTGCATCCATTCCCAAAAGCGCTCGATCCAGGTATCGGACGGCAATCCCTTCTTGCGCATGCCGAATCCGTGGGCGCCCTGCGAGTAAATGTGCAACTCGGCGGAGGCGCCCACCTGCTTCCATGTTTCGTACAAGCGGATGCTGGTCTTCACGGGAATGACCGTTTTGTCGTCATCGGCATGGACGAGGAAGAGCGGCATGGGGTCCGGAGGCGCGGTGAGAGTCTGCGGCATGGCTGCATAGATCGGGGCAGCGAAATCCGGACGGCTGTCGCCGCGCCCTTCGAGGGCTACGGCGGTGGTAACCCATCCACCGGCGGAGAAACCAAGAATTCCGATTCGAGCTGGATTCACGCCGAAACGGACCGCGTTCTTTCGCGCCACGCGCATGGCTTGCAACCCGTCGGCGACGGCCAGAGAAATCGCTTCCGTGCGCCGCCGGTTCATCTCCGTGGGATCGCTCGCCTGAGGGTCGCCGGTGCGCATCAGACGGTACTTCAGCAGGAAGACGGTGACGCCGCGCGCGCGCAGCCATTCGGCCACGTCCGTGCCTTCATGTTCGATCGCGAGGATGCGGAAGCCGCCGCCCGGAGCGACCACCACAGCGGTTCCATTCGCGTGGCCCTTCTCCGGCGCGTAGACGGTGAGCGTCGGTTTGGTGACGTTGGCAACGCGCGCAATCCCATCCGTGGGCGGCTGCATCGTCTCCGGCCAGTTCCAGGATTCGGTT
>JADYZL010000520.1 GCA_020853155.1 Bryobacterales bacterium | reverse complement strand
TCCTCCCTCGATCCGCATGAGCATGCCCGCGCCGGGCGCCAGCCAGCCGCCTTCCGCGCCGATGGGGCCTTCCTGCCCGTTCAGGGGCGAAATGCGCACGAGCGTGGAGCGTGGGTTCCGCAGTTTGACGCGGAAGGCCGCGGATTCCTTCAAATCCTTGTTGACAACCATGAGCCAGGGCCGGCCGCCGGAATCGGCGAATTCTCCAATGAGGAATCGTCCGCTTGAACGCATATCTTCGACCAACGGCGTGCCTGCGGCGGTGGAGACGGGCCAATGGTAGACCCCCGTGCTGCGAAGCTTGGCGAGCGCGGGCGCGAGTGCGTGGATTTGCCAGGCGATGCGGCGGAGCATGTCCCAGGTGGGCGTCTTGTGGCCGAAGGCATCGATGGGCGCCAGGCGATAGTTGCCATGGCCGGGCGTGAAGTATGTGAAGAACTGAATGCCGCGCCCGCCGTAGGCCAAGGTGGCGTAGACCTGAAGATGGAAGGTGGCGTCGGTGGGCTCCATGTAGTGGAAATGGGCGTTCGAGAGAATGCAGTTCCAGAAGGGGATGCCGGCTTCGAGCGTGACGCGCCGCACCTGCTCGAGGTTGTCGTAGAAGCGCGGATCCATATCTCCCGCTAGAAGGGAATAGTTATCCCAACTCAAGTAAGGCAAGGAGATGTGCTTGAGATAGGCGCGCAAATAGGCGTCATAGGATTCCACGCCAAGCAGTTGCGCACTGGCGTAGTTGGGAAACAAATTGATGTAGGGCAGCTTATCCGGCATGGCGCGGCGCAACTCGGCGGCGATGCGGCCAATGAGCGGCATTGCCGCGGCGCCGGGTTCATCGCGAAGATTGACGCCGAACGCCGCCGGGTGAAAACCCACCCGGGCTTTCAGGGCGGCTACGGTCTGGCGGATCTCTTCATCGGTGGCCTGCTTGCGTTCGATCAGGTCGCGGATGGGCTGGTAGGAAACCACGCACGAGAGGTCGGCAGCCTGAACCTTATCGAGGTCCTCGATCTGGCAAAAGCCGCTGACGTTGAGCCCCGCCTCTTTCATCAGCGCAAGATTTCCGGCATCCGAAGGCGAGGGGTTCCAAGCCAGGATGGGGAACTCCGCGGCGGGGACCGGCCGAGGCTTGTGAACCCATTGGTGCTGCGCGGGAAGCGCGACCGCCACGAGAAAGAGCAAGAGGAAACGAAGCAGTGCGAGGGAGTGTGAAGGCACGAGTAACTACGTTCTTATCAATCAATTCTTCAGGAAATTGTAACAGAATCACGGATCGCCACGGCGAAGCGGTTCCATGGGCAATCGTTAATCGCCCGCTTGGTGCGGGAGCGTGGCATGGGCGGCCACGGCGCCTGGCAGCGTATCTTCCACCGCGGATTCTTTGCGCTCCCCGAACCAGCGTTTCCACAGCGCGTTCTGGGTGATGTCGTCAAAGAGCGAGTATGCCACCGGTGTCACAAGCAGGGTCAGCAGCAGCGAGAGGCTTTGCCCGCCAATGACGACCACCGCGATGGCCCGGCGCTCTTCCGAGCCGGGCCCAGTGCCGAGCGCCAGGGGCATCATGCCGGCGACGAGGGCGAGGGTAGTCATGAGGATGGGCCGCAAGCGATCCCGGTTGCCCTGGATGATCGCCTGGTACCGCTCCATCCCTTTGCGGCGCAGGCTGTTCATGTGGTCAATCTGCAGGATGGAGTTCTTCTTCACGACGCCGAAGAGGACGAGCATCCCGAGCGCTGAATAGAGATTCAGCGTATTGCCCGTTGCCCATAGGGAGAACAGCGCGAACGGAATGGAGAGCGGTAGCGAGAGCAGAATGGTGAACGGGTGGATGAGGCTATCGAACTGAGAAGCCAGAACCATGTACATGAAGATCACGGAGAGCCCGAACGCGATCAGGAATTCGCGGCCGGTCTGCTCCAACTCACGCCCGCGCCCGGAGACGCTGGTGGTGTAGGCGGGCGGCATGTTCATCTCGTCGGCGGCTTTGCGAAGTGCATCCAAGCGGTCCGCCAAGGCATAGCCGTCGCCGATGGAGGCGCGGATGCTGCTCTGGCGTTGGCGGTCCAGCCGGTCAATGCGGCTGGGAATCGTGGACGGCACGATTTTCACGAGATTATCAAGGCGGGCCAGTTCTCCGTTGCTGCGCGGAACGTAAAGGCGCGAGATCACTTGGGGGTCGTCGCGATACTGCTCCGTGAGGCGCAGTTGCACATCGTAATCTTCGTTCACGCTGGGGTCGCGGAAGCGGGTTACCCGGAGATCTCCGCCCACCATGGTCCGGAGCGCCTGCGCGATGTCCGCCACCTTCACGCCGAGGTCCGCGGCACGCTTACGGTCAATCTCCACGCGAAGCTCGGGGCGATCCAATTTGAGCGTGGTATCGGCATCGTAGATACCGCCCAACGTCTCCGCGCGCTTGCGCAATTGCTCCGCATATTCGGCAAGTTTCTCGAGTTCGGGGCCTCGAATCACGAAGTCGATCTCAAAATTGCCGCCGCCGATGTTGAAGGAGGGGAAGTTTCGCACCTGGGCGCGGAGGTCCGTATACTTGCGTAAAGCGCGCCGGACCTGCATCATGACATCGCGCTGCGAGTAATTGTTGCGGAAGGCTTCGCCGGGATCGAGGTGGATGAGCCCCTTGAAAAAGCGGCCGATGCTGAACACGCGTTCTTCGATGGGGGCGATGCGCACATACAGCCGCGCCGTGTTGACGCGCGCCATGTAACTGCCACCCACTTCCGAAAGCACCACCTTCACGGCGGGGATCTTCATGAGATCTCCCTCTACGCGTTCAAGCGCCTGCGACATCGACGCGAGGCTTGCCGTTTCCGGCGCCGTAACGGAGACTTCAAATTCGTTTTCGTCGATATCACCGGGCAGATACTCCTGCCGTACGATCTTGTAAAGCGGAATGGAAGAAAGGATCACGGCCAGCCCGAGCATCGAAACCACAATACGGTGTCGCAAGACGAAGCGGAGCATGGCGGCGTAGGCACGGTCAATATAACCGTAATAACCTTCGCGGGAATGGCTGTCTCCCGCGTCTTCCCGCCGCAAGAGCCGCGCGCTCATCATGGGCGTGAGCGAGAATGACACGAGCAGGCTCACCATGATGGCCACGGCCGCCGTGATGCCGAACTGATAGAGGAAGCGCCCGGAAATGCTCGACATGAACGAGACGGGGACGAAAATCACCACGAGGCTCAGCGTCGTTGCCAGCACGGCGAGCCCGATATCCGCGGTGGCTTCGCGCGCCGCCACCATGGGCGTCATCTTCTTCTCTTCCACGAAGCGGAAGATGTTTTCGAGCACGACGATGGCGTCGTCGATGACGATGCCGACCATCAGCACGAGGGCGAGCATCGTGACGCTATTCAGCGTGAAGCCGAGCACCTCCATCATGGCGAAGGTGGAGATCACGGAAGTGGGGATGGCGATGCCGGCGATGATGGTGCTGCGCCAACTGCGCATGAATGCGAGCACTACCAGACAAGCGAAGATGCTGCCGAGCACGAGGTGGATGTTGATTTCATGCAGCGCCGCTTTGATAAAACGCGATTGATCCTGGATGACTTCCATGCGCACGTCCGCGGGCAATTGCGCCTGGACGCGCTGCATGTTCTCTTTTACGGCCTCAATGGTAGCGACGGTATTGGCGCCGGATTGGCGGAGAATTCCCATCACCACGGTGGGCTTGCCGTTAAGGCGGGCGAGGGAGCGCTGCTCCTTGGAGCCATCCTCGGCGTACCCGATATCCTCGATCCGGATGGGTGCGCCGTTCACGGTGCGAATCACGATGTCGTTGAAATCGCGGGGGTTCTCCACGCGCCCGATGGTGCGCAGCGATTCTTCGCGCAAGCTGCTGGTGACATTGCCACCGGGAATATCGGCATTCTGCTGGCGAAGGGCATCCAGCACGTCCCGGATGGAGAGCTTATACGCTTCGAGGCGTTCGGCATCGGCCCAGACGCTGATGGCGCGCTCCAGGCCGCCCACAATCCGCAGTTCGCCAACGCCAAGGCTGCGCTCGAGTTGCGGCTTCACGACTTTATCGGCAAGCTCAGTAAGTTCGCGCGCAGTCCGGTCGCCGGAGAGAGCGATGGTGAGAACGGGCGTGTTCTCGTTGTTGTACTTCGCGATAATCGGGGGATCCACATCCTCCGGCAACAAACGGAGGACGGCAGCTACCCGGTCCCGGACGTCCTGCGCGGCGACATCGATGTCGCGGCTGAGGTCGAAGGTCACCATCACCATGGAATTTCCGCTCGAGTTGATGGAGCGAATCTCCTGGATGCCTTCAACGGTGTTCACGGACTCTTCGATTACGTCCGAAACCAGCGATTCCATCTCTTCGCTGGAGGCGCCCGGCAGGCTGGTGCGCACGGAGACGGTGGGCAAATCGACTTGGGGAAACCGATCCAGGCCCAAGCGGAAATAGCTTGCCGTGCCGACCACCACCATGGCCAGGATGATCATGGCTGCAAAGATCGGGCGGCGAATGCAGATTTCAGCCAGCTTTTGCATAACGATTCGTTCCTCGTCTCCCCGAATGGACTCTACCTACCCGCCCGCACTTCAGCTACTCCGCTGTGGTCTCGACCGGCGTACCGCCCACCAGATTGCCCGGTTTCACCACCACGCGATCGCCCGCTTTCAGGCCTTCCACAATCTCAATGCGTCCTTCGTCGCGGCGTCCGGAACGCACGAGGCGCTCAACGGACTTGCCTTCTTCGACAAGGAACACTTTCTCAATGCCCGCGAACACGACGAGAGCGGAACTCGGCACGAAGATCGCCTGCTCCCCGGCTTTCGTCACAAGCGAAGCCTGGACGAAAGACCCCGGCTTCAGCCGCCCCGAATCATTCGGAATGGTGGCTTCCACAAGCAGGGTGCGGTTTGCCGGATCGATCGCCGGAGAAAGCCGGGAAACCACGCC
>JADYZL010000519.1 GCA_020853155.1 Bryobacterales bacterium | reverse complement strand
TCCGGTAGGAGGCGTTCTCCTCGCTGCCGGGCGGCGCCAGTTGCATCGCTTCTTCGAAAGTTGCAGCCTTGCACTTCGAGACGAACCAGGCGCGCGCGGTGCGCATCCGGGCTTCGGTTCGCAATTCATAAAGGCGCAACAGGAGGTTTACGTCCTCATGGGTTGCGGGGGTTTTGTTGCTCGAAATAGCCATACTCTTGAGGATGGCACAAGCGCGCAACCGGGGAAACATTCCTTGCATCGACCAGCACTGGAGCGGCAGGTTCGCAGCGCTGAAGCGGGCGCTGGTGATACCGTGGGTTTCAGGGCTACCCGCGCGGCGATCATGAGCGGCGATGGGCAGACCGGGACGCCTGATCCGTGCGATGAGGGGGATGAAGATGATGCGTGGTTTGAGGATGAGTTTTCTCAGTTTTACGCTGGCCGCGGGGGCCATCGCCGCGGTCCCTCCGGTGGAAGTCCAAATCGCCGGGGCTGTGATGGCCGCTCCGGCGGAGTTGCGGGAGGGTGCGGCGGTGCTCGGCTACAGCCCATCCGGAGAGAGAGTGATGTTGCGGCAGGGGAGCAACGAGATGTTCTGTCTTGCCGACGACCCAGCCCGCGAGAATTTCAATGCCGCCTGCTATCACAAGGACCTCGATCCGTTCATGGCGCGCGGACGCGAGTTGACCGCGCAGAAGATTACCGGGGAGAAGCGGAACGAGATCCGCTACGACGAGATCAAGGCAGGCAAGCTCAAGATGCCCTCGGGAATGCGGATGCTCTACGTGCTGACCGGAACACGTTTCGATGCGGCCAGCGGCACGGTGGAGAACCCGTACCTGCGCTGGGTGATCTACGCGCCGTACGCCACCGCTGCCTCTACGGGATTCTCCACCAAGCCGGCGGAAGGCGCTCCGTGGTTGATGCTCGAAGGTTCACCGGGCGCTCACATCATGATCAGCCCTCCGCGCAAGTAGGCCGGTGGCCGAGGAAGCTCCCGGCCGCGGTTTGTGCGCTTCGGGTGAGCCCGGCCTAAACTTCAGGCGTGCGACTGCCGATGGTAGTGGTGTGCATATCTCTGCTTATGACCCCCATGCGCTGCGGGCGTGGGGGGTGGTCTTCTTACTTCTGATTGCGATACACCCCGGCAAGGCGGCGCCGGTGCAAGCGGCTGCGGCCGCCAAACCGGCATCGGGCACGGCTGGCGCCGCGGTTCCCCAGCAGCCGGGCGCCTCAAAACCAGCGGTATCGCCAACGCTCCGGGTGGCTCCGCAGGCGGCGACTGCCACACCCTCTGTGCCGGCGACGCCATCCATGGAGAGCGCCGCCGAGGAAGGGGAGGAAGTTGAGGAAGTAGAAGAAGAGGAAACCGTTGAGGCCCCGTCCGCACTCAAGGGAAGCGCGCTTGCGCGGCAGGCGTCCAGCATCCAGAAACAGATCGGCCGCACGCGGGGCTCGGGCACTTTCTTCATTTCCAGTTGGTTCACGGATGCACCCCCGGCAAGCAGCTTTGCCCCGGCAAGCACGTTGGCGGCGAATGCTCCCGAGGATTGCGAACCCCTCGACGCCGCAATCGCGGAGGCCTACATCCGGGACAGCGCAAAGCGGGAAGGGGTTAGTAGCGATCTGATTCGCGAGGTGGTGCGCAAGGAGTCCGGCTTCCGGCCCTGCGCGGTCTCTCCGAAGGGCGCCATGGGGATGATGCAGCTTACCGCGGCAACGGCGGCGTCACTCGGCATCGATGACCCGTATGATCCCCGCCAGAACATCGATGGCGGCGTGCGGCTGATGAAGCGGCTTCTCGAAAAATACAAAGGCCGCCCCGATCTGGCGCTGGCGGCCTATAACGCGGGCGAAGGCGCGGTGAATGCGCACCAAGGAGTGCCCGCCTACGACGAGACGCAAGAGTACGTTTCCACAATTATGAAGCGCGTCTTCGAGGAGCCGTCGAGAGCAAGCGGGCTGGCTCCGCGCGTTCCGGCAAAGATCCCACCGATTCCTCCGGTGAACGTGCCATCGGCCAAGGCGGTGGAAGGGAATTGATCAAACTCGAATGCGAGCGAGCCTGGACAGCCCTATGACTTCGGGAGGAGACCCGTTCATCGGGTGCGCCCCCTTCGGGCGTGGCTAGTCCGCATAAGACTGAGTTGCGGCCTTGGGAGGAGGCCGGTTCCCCGGGTGCGTCGCCCGGCGGCGCTGAACGCGAGGGAGCGTTGGGTCCCGAGGCGCTTCCGGGCTCTTGAACCGCATCGCAAATCGGGTTACATAAGAATGACCGGTTCCGGCAGAATGCGCGGAGTGACCGGCTGACCTCGTTCTCCGTTCGATCCCGCGATGAATCGCAGGCACAAGAACGAATGGGCTGAAACACATTGAGCGGTGCGATGCGTCAATTAGGTGTGGCTAAGGCCACGGAACGCGCAGCAAGGCAACCCGACAGGAGGACGAGATGACAAGAAAAACCTTCGGCGCCGCTATTTTGGCGCTGGTGTTTGGAATTGGATTGTCGACCGCCACGTTCGCGCAAGGAAGCGAACGCGCGATGGACCGTTTGCAAAATCAGATTCGAAAGGAACTGGTGACGTTACCGTTCTATAGCGTCTTTGACAATTTCGAATACAAGCTATCGAACGACGGCGTCGTCACGCTGCTGGGGCAGGTGCACCGGCCTACGCTCAAGAGCTCCGCCGAGAATGTCGTGAAGAAGATTGAAGGTGTGACGAAGGTGGTGAACGACATCGAAGTGCTTCCGGTATCTTCAATGGACGACCGGATCCGGTTGGCAACCTATCACGCCATTTACGGACATACGGCGCTGCAGACTCTGGCGATTCGCGCCGTACCGCCGATTCACATTATCGTGAAGAACGGGAATGTGACTCTCGAAGGCGTGGTAGCAACCAAACTGGAGAAGCAGGTAGCTGGATCGCAAGCGAATTCAGTGTCAGGCGTATTTAGCGTGAAGAATAACCTTCGTGTGGAAGGGAGCGATTCGTAGTTCGAATTCGCCGCTGCCTCCCGTGACGGGGAAAAGCCTTCGCGATGTGTCGCGAAGGCTTTTTATTTGGCGCGACGCTCTACCGGGGAACCAGATCCAGGCGATAGCCTAGATTCCGCTCGATCGCCTCGCGCGAGTAAAGCAGCGGCGCATACCTCCCTTCTCCCCAATCGGCGGCGAGATTGTCATAGTAGGGGCTGCCCAGTTGGCCGGATTGCCCGGGAGTGCTTGTGAAGACGCTGGCGTCCCAATTGGAAAAATCGAGGATGTGCCGGTAACTGGCGCCGCTCGTTTGGCGTAGGCCGCTGCCACCGGTGG
>JADYZL010000518.1 GCA_020853155.1 Bryobacterales bacterium | reverse complement strand
TCTGCGCGGGATCCATGCCGCCATAAGGCTGCGCGACGTAGATCACGGGTTCGCCCAGATCGGGAAAGATGTCGGCTTTCATCCGCTGCATCGCGAGAATCGAGCACAACGCCACTCCGAAGATCGCCATCAGCACCGTTACCGGCCGGCGCATCGCCATTCGGATCAGCCACATGAATTTCGCCTCTCTTCGCGCCCCAGACTGTAATCGTTGATGCTCATGGCCGGTTCCACCCGCTTACGGAGTGGTCTCCAAGAAGGTTGTGAGATCACCGCGCGCGGCGGCCAGGCCGAAGGCCGCGCGCCAAATTCCCACCCTCGCGAGCGCCTCATCCACTTCGGCCTGCTCCGCGATTCGCTGCGCTTCCGCCAGTTCCGTGACCGTGCCCAGCCCCGTGCGGTACCTGACCTCGCTCTGCACCAGCAGTTCCTTCGCCGCTCTCCGCGCTTCGGGCATCTTCGCCGCCACGGCCTGCGCAGTTTCGAGGCGCAGCCGCGCCTGCTCAATAATGGCTCTGAGAGAAATGGATTCCTCCGTCTCAAGAGCGCGGGCAGATTCCACAAGTTCATCCCTAGCGCTTTTTCTGGCGCGAACGCGCTTCAGATCGAAAAGATCCACGGTAAACCCAACGCCCACGGCCCAATTGCCCATCTCCGGGTAGAGCCCTGCGGCTCCATCGCGGAACTCCCCGTTGCTGCGCGCGCCAGTGCCTCGGCCGGAGACCGCGGAATAGAGCGCGATCTTCGGTAGCCACTCCCGCTGGGCCAGCGCGGCATCGGCGGAGAGCGACACGACACTCGCTCTGCGCAAGCCCAGGAGTGGATGTGGCGGCGCTGCCCCACCGCCGGGTTCGCTCCCCGGTAGCTGCCGCATCCAATCCGCGTCCAATGCAATCGACTTCTCGGGTTCCGCCAGATAGCGGGAGACGTCGACGGCGGCAACGCGCGTCCGCTCTTCGGCCGACAGAAGTTCCGTTTCCGCACGAATCAGTTCCGTGCGCAGACGGGAAGCATCCGCCCCCGGGCGCAAGCCGGTCTTGACCAGGACATCCACAGAACGCAGAGCCACCTTCCAGCGGTCTACGGAGGCACTTGCCGCCGCTTCCGCGCTGGCGGCCGCGCTGGCGCGGAACCAGGCATCCGCCACCTGATCGGCAAGCTGGTAGCGCGCCAAATCCGCACGTGCCTTTGATTCGTCCCGGCCCGCCTCGGCCAGCGCCACTTTCGCGCGGCGTGTGCCGAAATCGTAAGCCGTCCAATTCAGCATCACCCCCATCGCCGTCCCGAACACGCCCCGTGCGCTCGGGCCGCTGGCGGGGAATCCGCTGACGGGAAAAATCACCCCGTTCGGCAGTGTCGCGCCCAGCACGTTATTGCGCGTGGCCTGGGTCAGTTGCATATGGAGGCTGGCGTTCGGGAGATACTCGTCCCGCGCGATCACGACCCTGCTCTCCGCTTGCCTCACTGCCGCGTCCGCCGCCGCCAGGCTGGGATATTTCTTCCAGGCTTCCTCCACCGCCCGGCGTAGCGTATATCGTGGAGCGCCGCCGGATGGCGGTTCCACGCCTTGCGCCGGCAGCAATACCGCGAACAGGCCGAGCATTCCCGCCAGACAGGCCGGCATCGCCCCCTTCCTCAAAACACTCGTTCGCGCCGCCGTCATGCCTCTTGCCGGTTCACTTCTCACTGGGCGCTCCTCTCCTTTCGCCGTTTCCGGGCGATCACCTGCTCCAGTTCCTCGATCGAGAACGCTTCCGTCACCAGTTCCAGCACCATCCGTTTGCGGGTTTCCAGATACCGCGCCCCCAATGCCGTGGCCCGGTAGTATTTCCGGACTTTGCCATCCACGAGACGGTCTTCCCGCAAAAGATACCCCTGCCGCTCCAGCCGGTGGAATTTTGGATAGAGGTGGCTGGGGCCTACGCGGTACCCATGGTGGGCTAATTCCTCAATCATCCATAGACCATAGATCTGCTCTTCCGTTGCATGGTGGAGGATGTGCAGTTCGAGGAAGTCGGCGTATCCCTGTTTGCCGCATTTGATATCAGACATTGATATCGAGAAACGATATCACGGATCGACCCACTTCGCACAGGAATTCTCTCGAATTCCGCGGAAGCCCGCTCGGTGCGTTTCGGCCATGCATCCCTGAGTTTGCCGCCGAGGATCCCGTAGCTTGTCTTGGTCTCTCCGGCGGCGGTCTCGGACATTTCGGCGCTCCTGGCGAATCGGCGGGGAATTTTGGCGTACATTCCCGCCTGGAACGTCCCGTCGCGCGCTGAACTTCGCTAGAATGGAAAAGTTCGGGCTGTGGCGCAGCCTGGTAGCGCGCTTGCTTGGGGTGCAAGAGGTCGTGAGTTCGAATCTCGCCAGCCCGACCATTCCCCACCGTTCGACATCCTCCGGCATCGGTTTCAAAGCGGGTGCTTTCCCTGCGTGACTGCGGCGATTCGCGCTAGGCCGTGGCGCCGCCACCGATCCACCCTACAATGGAAAGTTGCATCTTCACGTCACCAGCGGGCGCTGGAAGCTGGGGTTGGCCCTCTCACTCCTAACGGCGGCGTTCTGGGGTTCCCTGCCCATTGCGCTCAAGATCCTGCTCACGGACATGCAGGCGCAGACCGTCGTTTGGTACCGGTTCACGGCCGCCGCCGTGCTGCTCGGGGCCGGCCTTGCCTGGCGGCGGGAGTTGCGGCCTTCCGCGCCGCGCAACCGCACCGTTTGGGCGCTGCTTGCCATCGCCTCCCTGGGCTTCTCGGCAAATAACGTTCTCTTCGTGATGGGCCTCGGCTACGTCACGGCCACCGCCGGCCAGGTAGTGATCCAGCTAGCTCCCATGCTGCTTCTGTTTGGGAGCGTCGCCGTCTTCAAGGAACGCTTCAGCGGCGCGCAAGTGATGGGGCTCGCCCTATTGCTGGGCGGTATGCTGCTCTTTTTCCACGAACGCGTGGGCGAACTGCTCGGCAACTTCACGGGCTATGCCCTGGGAATTCTTCTGGTCGTGCTCGCCGCGTTCGCGTGGGCATTCTATGCGCTCGCCCAGAAGCAGCTTCTCACCACTTACGGCTCGGCCGGACTGATGTGGATGCTCTATGCCAGCGGAGCCGCGCTGCTATTCCCCCTCGCCCACCCCTCCCAACTCTTCGCGCTCGATGGATTGCAATTGGCCTTGCTGCTCTACTGCGCGGTTCTGACTGTTCTCGGCTACGGCGCCTTCGCCGAGGCGCTCGCGCATTGGGAGGCCTCTCGCGTAAGCGCTGTCGTGGCCGGCACTCCGCTGATTACCTGGGCAATCAACCGGTTGGCTTCGATGATCCTCCCCGCCTACGTCAAAGCGGATCTTCTTTCCGCCTGGAGCCTCCTCGGCGCCGGTCTGGTGACGGTGGGCTGCGCCTTCGCGGCCCTAAGCCGACGCCGCTAATTGATTCGTAACCTTTTTAGAGTGAACTGTTTAGAAGCTGGGGTCCCGGCTGCTTTCTGGGGACCGTCCTCCCTGGCAGTGCATCGTGGCCATCATCAATCCATAAGACTTCCGGTTATGGATCAATTTTCTTGACATAAACGCACTCATATCGTATACTAAAGGTGTAGCTAAGTTTTTCAATAAGATCGGAGGTAATCTTATGGCAGTCACAAAATATGACCCGTCCAGTGTTTCCTTGTTCGCTCCATCCTCATTCCGGATGCTCGAAGATACCTTGAATCGCTTCTTCACGGAGCCAGCCAGTTCCCGGCCCTGGTCGCCGGCGGTCGATATCAGCGAAACTGAGAACGAACTGGTATTGAAGGCGGATCTCCCCGAAATGAAGCTGGAAGATCTGGACATCCAGTTGGAGAATGGCACGCTCACGCTGAAAGGGGAGCGCAAGTTCGAGAAGTCCGACAAAGACCGCGGCTATCACCGCATCGAGCGTAGCTACGGCTCGTTCGTGCGCGCCTTCTCTCTGCCCGACTACGCGGATGCGGAGAAAGTGGCAGCGGATTATAAGGACGGTGTGCTCACGGTCACCGTGCCGAAGAAGGAGATCGCGAAACCGCGCGCCATCAAGGTGAGCGTCCATCAGTAGCCGCACACTGGCGCCGCGCCCGTCCTGCGGGACGTGAAAACGCACAGAAGGCGGAATGTGCTCATGAGAGCGCTTCCGCCTTCTTTCATTCTGGCTTGTCGGATTAGAACTTCTTGAAGATCAGGCAGCCGTTGGTGCCGCCGAACCCGAACGAATTGGAGAGCACGTATTCGAGCTTCCGCTCCTGCGTGGCGTTCGGCACCAGGTCCAGATCGCAGCCTTCGTCCGGTTCGTGCAGGTTCATCGTGGGGGGCGCCACCTGGTCGCGCAGGCTGAGCGCCGCGAAACCCGCCTCGATTCCGCCCGCGCCGCCCAGCAGATGGCCCGTCATGGATTTCGTGGAGCTGACGCAGAGCTTGTAGGCATGGTCGCCGAAGCAACGCTTGATTGCCTGGATCTCGATCTTGTCACCGATCTCGGTCGACGTTCCGTGTGCGTTGATGTAATTGATCGCTTCCGGTTCGAGCGCCGCGTCGCGCAGCGCATTACGCATCACGCGATACGCTCCTTCCCCATCCACGGGCGGCGATGTCATGTGGTAGGCATCTCCGCTCATTCCGTACCCGACCAGTTCCGCGATGATGGGCGCCCCACGCCGCTTCGCGGCCTCCAGCTCTTCAATCACCAGAATACCCGCGCCCTCGCCTACCACAAAGCCATCCCGCTGCTTATCCCACGGCCGGGAAGCGCCCTTGGGGTCGTCGTTGCGCGTGGAGAGCGCTCGAAGCGCGGCAAACCCGCCCACGCCCATCGGCGTGATGGATGCCTCGGCCCCGCCGCAAATCATGGCCGTAGCTTCGCCGCGCTGAATGATGCGGAAGGAATCGCCGATCGCGTGCGCCCCGGTGGTGCAGGCCGTGGCCACCGCCGAATTCGGCCCTTTCGCACCGGTCCGGATGGAGACTTGGCCGGAAGCAAGGTTCACAATCGTAGCGGGGATAAAAAACGGTGAGATCTTGCGCGGCCCGCCCTCAAGCAGCGCGCGGTGTTCCCGCTCGATCACTTCGAATCCGCCAATCCCGCTGCCGATGTAGACGCCTACTTCCTCCGCGTTCTCATCGGTCACCTTGAGCCCGGATTGCGCCATCGCGAAATCGGCGGCGGCCACCGCGAAGTGGATAAACCGGCCCATCTTGCGGACTTCCTTCTTCTCGAGGAAGGCGCCGGGGTCGAAGTTCTTCACTTCTCCGGCGATGTGGCAGGAAAACTGGCTTGCGTCGAAGGCGGTAATCTGATCGATCCCGATTTCACCCCGAAGGATGGCCGCCCAGCTCTCGTCCGTTCCGATGGCAAGAGGGGTCACCAAACCCACGCCCGTTACTACAACCCTTCGTGTCAATCTTCCACTCCTTGTGCGATGCGCCGCTGGTGGCAAGCCGCCTTGCGGACCCGGGATTCCGATCCGCTCGCCGCATCGCGCATGCATGCCCGGTATCGCCGGCTTGCGTATCCACTCGCGGAACGGCTCGCGCCGGAACTTCCGGTATTCCGCTTTCCACCTGCGCGAGACACACGAAAACAGCGCCGGAGGCAACTCCCGGGAACTTCCGCTCGAGGCGTCAATGGGAAATGCCGCCGCGTTCCGGACCTTGCCCTTGACCAGGATGGGTGATGCCGCCCATCGTTGGAGGACGGGAGGAGAGTCAAGGCGCGTCCGCGTCTACTTTTTCTTAGCGGTAATATAATCCACCGCGTTCTGCACGGTGGCGATTTTTTCTGTATCTTCGTCGGGAATGTCGATCTCGAATGCCTCTTCAAAAGCCATCACGAGTTCCACCAGGTCCAAAGAGTCGGCGCCAAGGTCCTCGACGAACGAAGCCTTGCTCTCCACCTGCCCTTCGTCGACTCCCAACTGCTCAACGATGATCTCTTTTACTTTGCTCTCAACTTGCTCAACCGTCATCGGTCCTCCAAAGCTCCACAAACTCCCAAATTTTAGCATGACGGCGGCATCTGCTCGCATTCGAGCCATGGAAGCGGCACACGCTGCGAACGGACCGCCCGAACCGTCATCGCACGATCATACATCGAAGCCGCTAAGACAACTAGAACACAAGGAACCGCTTCTTCGCTTTTGCCCGCTCCCGGATGGGATTCAGCACGGCGGCCCGGCGATTCTCCCGGAACGATTTCTGAATCTCCGCCTCCGGTAGCCCTGCGATTCGCCCAAGCAGAGTATAGGCGGGCAGCGCGTGTTCCGGGACGCGCCATTGCGCCATCTGGACGAGCGCGGGGAGGGCGCGTTCTTCCAACTGTTGAAGCACGCCCGCATTTCCGGCCGGCGCCAGCCTTTCAAGCATCTTCGCGGCTTCAAGGCGGTCTTCGAATGAGATGGATTGCAGCATCTCAATGAGCCACGTCGGGCTGACCGTCTTCCGGACGCCATCTTCGCCGGGCGGCGCCGCCGCGAGCGCTTCCCGGATGAACTCCAGGCTGCGGATGGCGTTCCGGCGCACATCCGGGTCAAAATCGCGCAGTGCGTATTGCAGGTGCCCTTCCGCAGCTTCCTTGTGTTGCGTGTAAGCAAGGATATAGGCGGCCGCTGCCCGCGCGGGCTCGTCTGCGGCACGCCGAAGAATCGTTCCCAGGTCTTCGACATACGGATCCACGATAAGCGCCAGCGTCTCCTGGTACCGTCTCGCTTCGGCATCGTCGGAGAGCGGATAGCCCTTGGCATACGTCTCCCCGGTGACTCCGCGCTCATAGGCATCTTCAAGAGCACGCAGCAGCCGCTTGTAGACTAGATCGACCTTGGTCGGCAGCGCGAGATCTTCGGTGGGCGGTGAGTGCAGGCTGAATGGCTTCGAGCCGCTCTCGAGGATGCCGATGTAGAGAACCACGTCATCCCCCACGCAGCAGTACCCTTGTACTTCGGCCTGAATCACGTCGGAGGTCTTTTCGAGGTTCTCTTCCATCTCCCGGCGCGAAAGAATGAGGGGTTGGCCGGGTGAGACGCCCGCAATCCGCAGCACCGCGGCCTTATCGAGCTTCTCATTCCCATAGATCTCCACGGAACCCACCCGCGGGGGGGCGGCCATGAGTACTTTGGGAGCGGATGAGGGAGCGGAAGCCGGTGCGCTGGAGGGGGCGACGGGGCCGGCAGCGGTGGGGTCCTGAGCGTAGGCCGGTCCGGCGCAAGCCGTCACGGCGATCAAATACAAAAATAGCAGGGGGCGCACGATCGTTTGGATGCGCGCGCCCCGCGAAAGGCTACGCGTTCGCCTGCTTTTCCGCAAGCGGCCCGATCACGGGCAGCACAACGCGCTCATTGTTGTATGCCTTGTACATCAGGTAGAGCCAGACGAAAAACACGCCGAACCAGAGCACCAGCGAAAGCAGCATCATCAGAATTCCGGCGATCCACCCGATCATGGGAATGAATCCCAGAATGATCGAAAGGATGCTCAGGCCGATGCCGAGCACAATCACCGCCACCCAAAGAAAGATAGATTGAAAGGCGTGAAACCGAATCAGGCGGTCCTTATTGTACGGTTGCAGCACCAAGAAGACGATCCCCGATAGCACTCCTACCAGGTAACAAAGCGCGGCGGCGACATTCTGCTGCAGACCGGCGCTCGGCTGGCCCTGCGGCGAATATCCTCCCGGATTGGGGCTGCCCCCGCTATTCATGGTTCCCATCGATGGCTCCTCCTAAGAGACAGGTCGTAACCTGAATGTTTTGCTTGTGTTGACAATCCTATTCCACCCCGCGTGGAATGGCGAGAAAAAAGTGCATGGGACAGTACCAGCAGGTTCCGCGTGTTTCATGCCTTCTGGTAAGGCTAAGCGCGAGGGGGGTAAATACCGGCTCAGTCTAGGGCAAATCGCGGAGCTTCCGGCCTCGTTTCACCCGCGCCCCCTTTCGCGCCCATCCATTTGCAGCTAAACGGGGCCGGAACTCATCCATTAAGCAGCGCGGGCCGCCCGAGATTGCCGTTGCTACAATGAGGGTACGGGAAGTTATGGTATCCACCCCCACCATCGCGGAAGAGATCCAGGAGCTGAAGCGGCAACGCCGCGCCGCGATTCTTGCGCACCATTACCAGGAAGCGGAGATCCAGGCGTTGGCCGACGCCGTGGGAGACAGCCTCGAACTCGCCAATCGCGCCAAGAGCTTCGACGGCGACGTCATCGCGTTTTGCGGCGTCTGGTTCATGGCCGAAACCGCCAAGGTGCTGAACCCGGATCGTATCGTGGTGGTTCCGGACCGTGAAGCCGGTTGCAGTCTGGTGGATAGCTGCCCGGTCGACCGTTTACGCGCCTTTAAGGCGCTTCATCCCGAGTACGCGGTGGTGAGCTACATCAACACCTCCGTCGAAGTGAAGGCAGAAAGCGATATCATCTGCACCTCCCGGAACGCGATCGATGTCGTGAACTCGATCCCCGCGGAGAAGCCGATTCTCTTCTGCCCCGATATCAATCTCGGCAATTACGTGCAGCGGCAAACCGGCCGTGAGAATATGCGCATCTGGCAGGGCGCCTGCATCGTTCACGCCACGTTCCCGGCCCGCCGCGTCAGCCAGATGAAGTTTGAGCACCCCGATGCGCTGGTGGCCGCGCATCCGGAATGCCCGCCGGAAGTGCTCCGCATGGCGGATTTCATCGGCTCCACGTCGGCGATCATCGAGCACTGCGTCTCCGGGCCGGAACAGGAATGGATTGTGATGACGGAATCGGGCGTCCGCGTGTCGCTCGAACGCAAAGCGCCGGAGAAGCGCTTTTATTTCGTCGCGAATGAAGCGTGCAATTGCAGCGAGTGCCCGTATATGAAGCGGAACAGCCTGGAAAAGCTCCGCGATTGTCTCCGCGATCTGCAACCGCGCGTCGAGCTTTCCGCGGAGACCATCGAGTTGGCGAAACGGCCGATTGAGCGTATGCTAGCCATCAAACGCTAGCGTCGTTGCGGCGTTCGCGATTGTATCCCGTTCTTCCGGATTTCTTATGGATCAGGCGCCCCTTATCGACACCTTCGGCCGGATCCACGATAATCTCCGCATTAGCGTGACGGACCGGTGCAATATCCGGTGCTTTTATTGCATGCCGGAAGAGGGCATCCAGTTCCAGCCGCGCGCGGAGATTCTCTCGTTTGAAGAAATCGCCCGCTTCGCGCGGGTGGCCGCCAGCCTGGGCGTAACCAAGCTGCGCATCACCGGCGGCGAACCCCTGGTGCGCAAGAATCTGCCCCATCTCGTCGAACTGCTCGCGGACATTCCGGGCATCCGCGACATCGCCCTCACCACCAACGGCGTCCTGCTCAAGGAACTCGCGCGCCCGCTGCGCGATGCCGGGCTCGGGCGGGTGAACGTCCATCTGGATACGCTTGATCGTGAGCGCTTCCTCCAGATCACGCGCCGCGACGACCTGGGCCGCGTGCTCGAAGGGATCGATGCCGCCCTCGCGCTCGGCATCCCCATGAAGCTGAATGCCGTTGCCGTGAAGGGGTTGGTGGAGGAGGATCTGGCGCCGCTCGCCGAGTTCGGCCGGGAGCGTGGCATCGAAGTCCGCTATATCGAGTTCATGCCGCTGGACGCGCGGGGCATTTGGGATCGCTCGGGCGTGTTGACGGCGGATGAAATTCTGGCCATCCTCGGCGAAAAAATCGGCCCTTTGGACGAAATTCCAGAGCGGGATTTGCGCGCGCCCGCAACCGAATATGCATTTCGCGATGGCATCGGCCGCGTAGGATTTATTGCCTCCATTAGCAAGCCATTTTGTGGGAATTGCAATCGAATTCGCCTCACCGCGGACGGCCACTTGCGCTACTGCCTTTTTGCGATTGATGAAACCGACGTCAAGTCTCTGTTGCGCGGAGACGCTCCCGACAGCGAAATCGCCGATACGATCCGGCGCACGGTGATGGCGAAATGGGCAGGCCACTCCATTAATTCTTCCCAATTTGTCGCGCCACCGCGCCCGATGTATGCCATTGGCGGCTAATATCCGATAACCTTGGCTACAGAGAGTTCCATGTTCCGCTGTGGGTATTTTTTCGTTCTAGCCGTATTATTTCTCTTTGCCGGTTCCGCGGGAGCGGTGACAACGCCGCGTGATTTGCGCGTGGCGCTGCAGGAACTGGCCGACCTCCGGGTGAAGGAAGGGTCCGGCAAACCGCCCTCCAGGGACGTGCTCGAGCAAACCGTGCGATTGCGCCATCGCTTGCGGGATTACGGCATCGGCAGCGTCATTGATTCCGCCCGCCGCGCCTCGGCGGTGGAAGAAGTGCTGCCGCGTTCGCTGCAGCGTTTGCGCGAGGCCGAGTTCCCCTTGCGTCCCGCTGGAGCGGCGGCCGTCGAAGCCATTCCGGAGGCGCGCGCCGAGGTGTTCGCCGTCCCTGGCGCGCCGGAGTGGCTGGGCCTCAAGACTTCCGTTTCCCTCGCCTGCGGCGCGGACCATGCGCTCTATTTCCTGCATCTTCTGGCCGCGCCCGAAGGGGGGTATGAAGCCTCTCTGGCCTTCGCGAAAGAGAATCCGCTCGAATCCGTGGCGGATCTGACCGGCGTGTTCGAAGCGGTGAGCGTACTTGGCCCCCTGGGCACGCATCTCCGCGTAGCCACCATAGAGTCCGCGGGGGGCTGCACGTCGCGCTGGCGGCCGGTGAAGATGCGCGTGTTTCAAACCGATGAGCACCCCTACCGGCCCCTCCGGCTCTTTGAGAAAGAGCGCCTCGCCTTCCTGGGAGAAGCGCCCGAGCCCCATGCCAGCCTCTCGCCCGATGGTTTCGTATTCGAATACCGCACCCTCTACCGGCTGGATGCCGGGAGACACAGCCGCACGGAGACGATCCGGCTGGTTCAGGAAGAGCAGGGCGTCGTCCGGCTGCCCCCGGCGTCCGAAGATCCGCTGGCTTTCGTGGACGAATGGGTCACCACCTCCTGGCCGGAAGCCCAGCGATGGGTTGCCGGGAGCCGCCTGGAGAACCTCCGCAAGTGGCACGAAGAGTTGGCGGGAAACCGGGAACCCCGGTTGCGGACCGCCTTCGTGGGCTCCGGCGAATGCCCCCAAACCAGGGAAGCCTGGGTCCATTTGAAAGCGGGGGAGAACTTCGAGCGGATGCGCTCCATCTATGGGCTCCTGCGCCCGGGAACCAGCGGCTACCGGGTGGAACAGTTTCTCTCCCAACTGCCCCAGGGATGCCGCGCCGGCGCGAATGGCGCACACGCGCAATAACAATCCGTTCCAGCAAAGCCCGCAGCTTAGCGGAAGGGGAACAGAGCGCCGACGTGACCGGCATGCCCGGCCTGTGCCGCCTGCGTCATAATAGAGCGCAGCGCGCCGAAGGGGAGACTCATGCTGATTGTTCACGTTTCGATTCACGTTAAGCCGGAGGCGGTGGACGCCTTCATTGCGGCCACGCTCGAGAACGTGAAGCAAAGCGCCCTCGAGCCGGGAGTCGCCCGCTTCGATTTCATTCAGCAGCAGGACGACCCCGCGCGGTTCCAGCTTCTCGAGGTCTACCGGAGCGCCGACGCGCCCGCCCGCCACAAGGAAACCGCGCACTACCAGCAATGGCGGGACGCCGTCGCCGCGATGATGGCCGAACCCCGCACGAGCGTGAAGTTCGACAACCTCTTTCCCGAAGACGAGGATTGGTAGCCCGATGCAGTTCGAGTTCGCCACCGCCGCCCGGATTGTGTTCGGCGCGGGGAAGAGCGCGGAAGCGGGCGCTGCGGCATCGCGGCTCGGGAAGCGCGCGCTGTTCGTCACGGGTGGCAACCCCGCGCACTCCCTCTCGGTATCCGAATCGCTGCGCGAGGCCGCCATCTTGGCCGCGACAGAACGCGTTTCGGGCGAGCCCACCGTACCTTGGCTGCGCGAAGCCGCCGCACGAGCGCGAGCGGAAGAGTGTGATGTAGTGGTGGCTTGCGGCGGGGGCAGCACCATCGATGGGGGCAAGGCTATCGCCGCCATGCTCGCCAATCCCGGAGATCCGCTCGACTACCTCGAAGTGATCGGCAAGGGGCAGCCGCTGCCGAACCGCCCGGTCCCATTTCTCGCCATTCCCACCACTGCGGGCACCGGCGCGGAAGTCACGCGCAATGCGGTGCTGGGCTCCCCGGAGCACGGCGTCAAAGCCAGCTTGCGTTCGCCCTGGATGCTGCCTTCCCTGGCCATCGTGGACCCCACTCTCAGCCTCGGCCTTCCCCCGTTCCTCAGCGCCTCCACGGGTCTCGACGCGCTCACGCAACTCATCGAACCCTTGGTTTGCGCGAAAGCGAACCCACTCACGGATGCGTTCTGCCGGGAAGGCATTCCCCTGGTCGCACGCTCCCTGCGGCGCGTCTGCCAGACGCCCACGGACCTCGATGCCCGCACCGACATGGCGCTCGCCAGTCTGCTAAGCGGTTTCGCGCTCGCCAACGCGGGTCTCGGAGCGGTCCACGGGTTCGCGGCGCCCATCGGCGGGCGTTTCCCCGCGCCGCACGGGGCCGCTTGCGCGGCGCTGCTGCCCCACGCCATGCGGGCCAATCTCGATGCCTTGCGCCGCCGCCGGCCGGATTCGCCGGCCCTGGAGCGTTACCGGAAGGCCGCCACCCTGCTCACCGGCAACCGCGCCGCCCGAGCGGAGGATGGGCTTGAATGGGTGGAAGCGCTTTGCCGCGATCTCGAAATTCCCCCGCTCGCGCATTGGGGCGTCACCGTCGAGGACGCACCCGCCCTGGCGGCGCAGGCGGCGGAATCGAACAGCATGAAGGCGAACCCGATTCTCCTCACGCCCGCCGAACTCGAAGCTCTGCTCCTCGCGGCAGTCTAAGCGGCGCCTGTACCCGCCACCGGCGGCCTTGCGAGGCCGGGGGGCATGGCCGGGCAGCATTCCTCCCGGCAAACATCGTGGTTCGGCCCATACTCGCCGATGGCAAGACGCTCCGGGTTCGCCTGCAACCGCTCCTCGATCAGCAAGCGGATCATCCTCACGAAGCTCGGGTGCGTACTCGCGCTCAGGACTCGCACCATCCGCAGCCCAAGCTCATCGCAGATCTGGCGGGCTTCCTCGTCGAGATCGTAGATCACTTCCATGTGGTCGGAGACAAAGCCGATCGGCGTCACCACCAGCGCTTCTTTCCTGCCCGATGCGGCCCGCTCCCGGATGAAATCGCCGATATCGGGCTCCAGCCACGGCTGCTGTGGAGGCCCGCTGCGGCTTTGGTAGACGAGTTCATGCGCATGCCCGCCCACGGCCGCGGCCACCAGCCGGCAACTCTCCTTGAGTTGCTTCACGTACTCGCTTGTGATCGCCATCGTCATGGGGATGCTATGCGCAGTGAAGGTGATCACGGCGGATTCGCGCTCCCGCTCCGCCAATTTCGACAACGCTTCCCGCACCCGGTCCGCCATGGCTTCAATGAAGAGCGGATGGTTATACCAGACGCGGATCTTGTCGATCTCCGGCGCCTTGGGACCGACGGCCGCCCGCGCGGCCAGGATGTTCTCGCGGTACTGACGGCATCCGGAATAGCTTGAAAACGAGCTGGTCACCAGGCAGAGCGCACGCTTCACGCCATCGGCGGCCATTTGCGACATGGTGTCGCCGAGCAGCGGATGCCAGTTCCGGTTGCCGAAGTAAATTGGCAGGCCACTCAGCCCGTTCTCGTCCAGTTCCCGCCGGATCGCGCCGATCAGGGCAAGGTTCTGTTCATTGATCGGGCTCTTCCCGCCAAACTGGAAATAGTGCTCCGCCACCTCGTGCATCCGCTCCTTGGGCACATGCC
>JADYZL010000517.1 GCA_020853155.1 Bryobacterales bacterium | reverse complement strand
AGGACAATCCACGCAAAGTGCTGGGTAAAGGGCTGGCCGCACTGCTGCCGAATAAGCCATCGAGCCCCGTCGCCGTGGCGGCTCCACCACCAAGCGAGCAATCCCCGACACCCGCTGGCCCCGTCCTTCTCCCCATTGATCGCATTGACCCGAATCCATTACAGCCGCGCACCGTCTTTCAACCCGACAGGCTCAGGGAGTTGGCTCAATCGATCGAAGCGAACGGAATCATCCAACCGCTGATCGTACGCCAAAAGGGCGATCGTTACGAGTTGATCGCCGGAGAGCGGCGCTGGCGGGCGGCGCGCCTTGCCGGGTATCCCGAGGTGCCGGTGGTAGTTCAGAGCACTTCCAACGACCATCTGCTCGAGATTAGCCTGATAGAGAACATCCAACGCGAAGACCTCAATCCCATCGAGGTGGCACAGGCGTTTGACCGCCTCCACCGAGAGCACCAACTCAGCCACGAGGACATCGCCCGGCGGACCGGCAAGGACCGAACCAGCGTCACCAACACCCTGCGGCTCCTGAAGTTGCCCGCGGACGTTCAACTCCTCGTAGCCGAGCACCGGATTTCCATGGGACATGCGCGAGCCCTGCTCGGGCTGCAATCCCCGGACATGCAACGGCAGTTGGCGGAAAAGGCCGCATCCCAGGGTATGTCTGTGCGGCAGGTGGAGCGAACCGTCCAGAAGATGACGGAGACTCGGGAAGACAAGGCGGCAGAAGAGCAGAAGCAGGACCCCAATGTCCGAGCCGCGGCCGAGGAACTGGAGCGCACCTTAGGCACTCGCGTACGAATCGTCGAAAGATCGGAACAGAGGGGAAAAATTGAAATCGACTATTTCAGCCAGGACGACCTGCACCGGCTCTACTCGTTGATTACAGAAGGGAAGAAATGACGGGGCTGGTGCCGGCGGTAGGAGTTGAACCTACGACCTACGGATTATGAGACCGTCGCTCTAACCACCTGAGCTACACCGGCACGGCCATTCAGGCCACTTACCAGCGTACTGAACGAACAGGGGAAAGTCAATATCAGATGACGTTGTCCTTTTTTAAACGCTTCCGGACTCGCCTGTATTTGACACCGTCCGCCCCCCTCCAGTAGATTCATCAATGTGCCCGATCCCGTAGTCTCCTTTGAGGGGGTATCCAAGAGCTATCCCATCTACGACTCCCCCGGAGACCGCCTCAAGGAATTGCTTTCGTTCAACCGCCTCCGCTACCACCGTGACTTTTGGGCGCTCCACGGTGTCACATTCGAAATCAAACGCGGGGAGACATTTTGCATCATTGGCGAGAACGGATCCGGAAAGAGTACACTGCTGCAAATCATCGCCGGGATCCTCGCCCCCACCAGTGGGGCCGCGAAAATACATGGGCGCGTCGCGGCGCTTCTGGAACTTGGCTCGGGCTTCAACCCCGAGTTCAGCGGCCGGGATAACGTATACCTCAACGCCGCGATCCTCGGGCTACCGTCTTCCGAAATCGACCGGCGCTACAACGACATCGCCGCTTTTGCCGAGATTGGGGAGTTTATCCATCAGCCAGTGAAGACCTACTCGAGTGGGATGGTCGTAAGGCTCGCGTTTTCAGTGGCGATACACGTGGATCCGGAGATCCTTCTGGTGGACGAGGCGCTCGCCGTGGGGGATATCTACTTCCGGCAGCGCTGCATGCGCAAAGTTCACGACCTCCGGCAGAAAGGAGTAACCATTGTGTTCGTCTCCCACGCAATCGGAGACGTGAAAGCAATCGGAGACCGGACGATGTGGCTCGACAAAGGTTCGATACGGGCAATCGGAACCACGGATGCCGTGGTCGCCAAGTACCTGGCCGCGATGGTGGAGAAGGATTCCGCCTACATTCAGCAGAAGAAGCCAACGCGAGGTGTTGCGCTTGCCTCCACCAAAGCGCCCGAGATTGTCGATACCATCCCCAACATAGACCACCGGTACGGCGACGGCCGGGTGGAAGTTATCGGCATCACGGTTCTCGACGAGTTCGGCCGTCCTCTTCATCTGCTGGAGCCCGCCTCTCGCATAATAGTTCGCATCAGCCTTCGCGCAAACGAGGAGATCGATCTTCCCATCGTTGGCTTCATGCTTCGCAACCATTTGGGTATCGACTTCGCGGGAACAAATACCGCCCGGGAAGGCCATCAACTCCCGCCGATGGCCGCGGGCGATATCTTCACGGTTGATTTCCACCTTGATCTGCCCGAACTTTACCCCGGTTTCTTCTCCTTTTCCCCCGCGGTAGCGGATGGTACGCTGCATCACTATTCGAACTGTGACTGGATCGACAACGCCATTACTCTGCAGATGGGTCATTCCGAAGGCCAGATCTATGGCTATCTGCACCTGCCCTGCCGGGTGGAGGTGAACGCGACCCTTCAAACACCCAGCCGTACACCGGAGCCTTCCATTGGCTGAATTCACCGGCGAGCGAGTGGTGCCCGGCCAGGTCGAACCGGACCTTTGGAACGAACACTTTGCGCGGTATAGCTTTGCTTCGCGTCTTGCCCGGCAGAAACGCGTTCTCGACATTGCTTGTGGGGCCGGCTACGGATCCGCTGAACTGGCCGCGGTTGCTCGCACCGTCACCGGAATTGATATCTCCTCCGAAGCCATCACCCACGCCAAAGAACACTATCATCTGCCGAACCTCACCTTCGAATGCTCGCCAGCGGACGCCATTCCGCACATTGATCAGAGCTATGACCTTGTCGTGGCTTTTGAAGTGATCGAACATCTGGAAAGCGCTCGTGCTCTTCTTTCCGAAGCGCGGCGCCTGCTCGCGCCGGGCGGCCAGTTCATCGTCTCCACGCCCAACAAACTCTACTACACGGAGACTCGTCGTCTTTCCGGTCCCAACCCGTTTCATGTCCACGAGTTCGAGTTCGAAGAGTTCCGCGTTCTGCTGGCCGAATTCTTCCCCTACGTGTCACTTTTTCTTCAAAACCACATTAGTAGTATCGTCTTCCAGCCAGCGGAGATGACTGGATCCGCGGAAGTGCGCATGGCTGAATCAGATGCGATGCCGGGAGAGGCGCACTTTTTCCTCGCTGTTTGCGCGCTGAAGCCCCAGACCGGGTCTCCTACGTTTGTCTATCTTCCCTCCACATCCAACGTCCTACGCGAGCGGGAGCGCCATATCCAGCTCCTGGAACACGAGCTTGCCGCCAAGACCCATTGGTTGGAGAAGTCGCTCTCCGATCACCAGCAACTCGTTCGCGAGCACGAGGCCCAAACAGAAGAACTCAAGCAACGCAACCGTTGGGCCGGGGAGTTGGATAGCCGGCTCAAGGCCGCCTTCGAACGAGTTGTCCAATTACAGGACGAGCTTGCCGTCGAACATGAGGCTTATGAAGCCAAGGTAGCCGAGCTTCACCAGGACATCCTCTCGAAGACCAAATGGGCGCTTGATACCGAGGAGCGTCTCACCGCCGAACTCACAGGAAAGCTCAAGGAACTGGCGGAGTGCGTGGAGATTCT
>JADYZL010000516.1 GCA_020853155.1 Bryobacterales bacterium | reverse complement strand
TCAGCGTCGCGATCAGCTTGCCGAGGTCTTCCTCCTTGCGCGTCATCGTTGCGCGCGCCGTCTCCAGAATCGGTTCCGGCACGCCCAGCCGCTTGGCGATATCGAGCCCCGCCGATTTGCCCGGCGCGCCCAGCCGCAAGTGGTAAGTGGGTTCAAGCGTGGCTTCGTCGAAGCCCATCGAGCCGTTCAGCACGTGCGGAGAATTCGCACCGTACACTTTCATCGGCAGCAGGTGCGTCGATACTAGCGTGAACGCGCCGCGCGCGCGGAAATAGTCCGTGACCGCAACGCCAAGCGCCCCGCCCTCTTCGGGGTCGGTCGCACGGCCGATCTCGTCGAGAATCACAAGCGAATCCGTCGTCGCCTCTTCCATCATCCGGTTCAGGCGCAGCACGTGCGAGGAGAACGTGCTGAGGCTTTCGAGGATGGATTGGTTGTCGCCGATATCCGCCAGCACGTTCTCGAAAATCGGAAATGTGGCGGAGCGGCACGGCACGGGCAGCCCCGATTGCGCCATCAGTGAGAGCAAGCCCACCGTCTTCAGCGCGACGGTCTTACCGCCCGTATTCGGACCGCTGATCAACAGCGTGCGCTGCTCTTCATGCAGTTCCAGAGAGACCGGCACAACCACCTTGCGCTGCTTGCGGAGCACATCCACAAGAATCGGGTGCCGCGCCTTATCGAGCACCAGACGGCGCGGGCGGACGTCGCTCAACGTGGGCGCGACACAATCGAACGCCTCCGCGTAGTCGGCCTTTCCGAAAAGCACTTCGAGATGGGTCACCACCTCCGCGGCATCGCGGATCTGCGGATGGTAGACGCGCAGCGTTTCGGTGATCTCGCTGAGCACGCGACGGATCTCTTCCATCTCGTCGTTCTGCAAGCGGACGAGGTCGTTGTTCATCCCCAGCGCTTCGAGCGGTTCGAGAAAAAGCGTTTGCCCGCTCTTGCTGGCCCCATGCACCACGCCATCCACGCGGCCCTTCTGCCCGGAAACGATGGGTAGCACGTAGCGGTCATTGCGCAGCGTGATAAAGTCTTCCTGCAGCACGCCTTCCTCGCGATACTTGCGCAGGAAGCGTTCAAGCGTTGCCTGCAATTCCCGCCGCAGCTTTTCCATATCCCTGCGGACCCTCCGCAGAAACGGGCTGGCATCATCGGAGACGGTTCCGTCGGGAAGAATCTTGCCCTCGATCTTGCGCAGCACGGGCCGGAAATCCGCGAGGCCCGCCACGCGCGCGGAGAGGCGCGGGAAGCGGTGCGAGACTTCGAGCAACTGGGCGCGAAAAGCCTGTGCCCGTTCGAGGAAACGCTCCACGGAAAGGATCTCGCGCTCATCGAGATTCGCGCCGTCGATCCGCAATTTGGCGACGGCGCTCGTGGGGTCCGGCAGCGTCGAGAACTTCAGCCGCAGCAGCGTGCTTCCGCCGGTTTCCCCTCCGCCGGCGGCCTGGGATTGGTACGCGATTGCCTCCTGCAAGTCGGCGTTCGCTTCGTTGAGACTCGCGAGGTCCGTCGAGGGTTCGAGCGCCTCGAGCGCACGCCTCGCGGGCGCCGAGTAGACGTAGCGTCCCACGATGGCCTTCAACTCCTCGAACTCGAGCAGGTCCTGGCTCCAGCGATTCACGAACGGGGTTCTCCTTCCGGTACTTCGGCGGCGGCATGGCCGAGGTCGAGATACAGGCCTCCCAGGGGAGAGCCCTTCCCGCCCGTCCGCCATGCGTCGTACGCCACGAACGCGCGCGCCACCACCGCGAAGGTGCCCGGCGTCATCTCCAGAGTCTCCGCCTCGTCGAGCGCGAACCAGCCCAACTCATCGGCATCGTCCCCCGGCGCGGCCTCACCGCCGATCACCCGGCAAACGTAATCGATGAGAACGTAGTGGTACTCAGCGCGCCCTTCGGCATCCGGCATCACGCGCTCGAAGACGGCGGCGAGGAACAGGGGTTCTCCGCGAAGCCCGGTCTCTTCTTGAAGCTCCCGGCACGCGGCTACTTCAAGCATCTCCCCGGCATTCACGCCGCCGCCGGGAATAGACCAGCGCCCCTGCAGCGGAGCATGGCCCCGCCGCACCAGCAGCACCTTGCCTTCGTCGATCACAATCGCCCCCACGCCCACCACCGGGCGGGCGGGGTAGCGGCGGGAATCGCCAGAGGAGGCTGGGGTGGAGTTTGCTTCCGGCTGTGCCATGCTTCTATTCCAGCAAACTTCGTGACGCCGGATTTCTAGCGCGGCAGCAAGCCTTCGACGGGATTCTGCAACCGGAACACGCGGCTGCGCGCGGTGACGAACAATGCCTTGCCGTCCGCCTCGCCGAACGTGCAGTCCGTCGCGTCTCCGTTCACATGGAAGCGCCCCAGCTCCTTGCCGGCTTTGTCATAGATTCGGATCGTCCCGGCGGCCACGTAGACGCTGCCGCGCTTATCCACACAGACCCCCGCCGGGATCGCATCGGGAATGGTGGCAAACTCGCGCACTTCCTTCGCCTCACCGCGCCCATTGAGTTCGATGGCCAGAACCAGGCGGCGGTCCGCATCCGCGGCATAGAGCGTGTTGTCGTCCGGCGAAAAGGCGATCCCGTTGACGCGCGTCTCGAACGCTTTCACGAGCGCCACTTCCCCCTTCGCACTCACCCGGTAAATGCCGTTGTTTGGGATCTCCCGCGCCTTGCGCGCCGAACCATACGCGGAGTCGCTGAAGAAGACATCGCCGTTCCGCCGCACCGCGATGCCGTTCGGGCCGTTGAACCGTTTGCCCTCCCATTTTGCGGCGAGCGTGGTCACGGTGTCGCCCTGCGTTCGCGTCACGCGGCGCGTCGCCGATTCCGCCGTATAGAGCGCGCCGCTCTTGTCGAAGGCGTTTCCCGCGGCGCCGTTCGCGTGTTCCCGCGCCACGGTTGGCTTCCCGCCGGGCACGAACCGGAGAAGCTGATTATTGGGCACATCGCTGAAAACCAGGAAGCCCGCCGGGCTCCAGGCGGGTCCGTCCGTGAATCGAAGGTCTCGCGCGATCTCCGTGATCTCGGATTTCGAATAATCCTGTGCCGCGGCGGGGGGCAAAACCAAGCCGCAGCAGAGCGAGAGCGCTGCCAGAAGCGGGCGCAAAAGCGTTCGATACCTCATCACCATTCGCACTTCCCATCATTCCAGAGTTCGTGGCCGTGCGAACACGGCGATCGACGTTCCCGCAACCTGCCACCGCGCCTCTTCCTGCATTCCTAGGGTCTCGCGGACTTCGCGCCCGGTAACCGGAGGCTGCCATTGATACAACTGCCTTCGCACCAGATCGATCGAGGGGAAACGCTCATGAATCCAGGATCTGGCAAACTCGTCGTCGGAAAAAAGGATGAACACATCGGGCTTCCCGGCCGCCACGCGCTGCAACTCCTCGCCGCTGAACGCATGCAAGCGCAGCACGCGGAAGCGCTTGTCCACATAGCCCAGGCCTGGCCGCTGCAAGGCGTCGGAAAGCGGCCAAGCGGTGGCCACCGTTGCGCCGGGATGCCGCCATTCCACCCAGTCCGCCGCCACCCGGTAAAGCTCCACCGCGCGCGACATCTCCAGATCGTTTTCTTCGGGTTGCGGCAACAGGGGCGGAAGAAAAAAGCCCAGCACGGCAAGGGACGCCGTCGCGAGCGGCAGCATGATCGGTTTCCGGCCACTCAGCAGACTCCAGGCCACGGCGAATCCCATGAAGCAGAGCGGGATCACCGGCAGCAGATAGCGCTCCAGCACGGCGCCCCCGGCGAGCGTCACGGCCATCACATGGGCCACGCCAAACCAGAGGAGAAATCGCCATTCGCGCCGCGCGAACAGCGGCTTGCGCCGCCATAGAATGGCGAGCGGAATGGCGCCCAGGAAGTAGCCGTGGTTCAGAAACAACTCCCAGAAACGGCGCAGCAGCGCCAGCCCCAGACGTGCCGGGTGCAGAGGATAGAGGATGTTGTACTCCGCGAACTCCCGGTTACCGAACACGCTGCCCGTGCTCTTCCAGAGCAGCCAGAGCCACGGCGTGAGCGAGAGCAGCGGCAAAGCGAAGAACGAAGCTTCGCGCCATCGCCCCTCCCTCCAGAGGAACGCGCCCATCACCACGGGGAGCACGGCCCCGGTCTCTTTCACCCAAATCAAAGCGATACAGGAGACCACGCAAAGCAGAATCCGCTCCTCCAGAAAGAGCAGAATCGCCAGCAGTGTAAGCACCATCGCCGGCATATCCAACTGCGCCATCATCGCCTGCGTGTAGAAGAGCGGGCTCGTGAGCAGAAGCAGCACGGTGGTGAAGCCCGGCAGGCCGGGCACTCCCGCGGCCATCTGCAGCGTCAGCCGAAACGCCAGGAACACGCCTGCCGATGCCAGCAGCAACATCGCGAGACGCGTGACCGCGATGGAATATCCGAAGACTTGCCACACCCCCGCGAGCAATGCCATTACGCCCGGCGGGTGGATGTTCGCGAGTGTCGTTACCGGCACCCATGCGCCGCGTTCAAAGATATCGAGAGCGGCTGGGACGAACTGGCCCAACTCGTCCCAATAGAAGGGCATCCGAAGCAATGGGTAATGGATCGCCACCATGACGGCGGCGATGGCTCCGAAAACGATGAGACCGGCGCGGAAATTCGCCGCGCCGCGTCCAGCGGAAAGCGCCTCCGCGCTTCCGGCGCTTCGCCTTCCCATCTAGTTCACCGGCGTTGTCAGGCCGTAGTTGTTGTCGCCCTGGGGTTCCAGTCGAATCTCTCCGAAGGCTTGTTCGTATTGCGCGATGTTCTGATGCAGCAGGTTGAGCAGCGCTTTGGCTTGCTGAGGGCTGAGGTAGACCCCCTGGAAACTTTCAATCGAAACTTCGTCGGGCGATTTCTGATCGATCAAACCGAAGGAGAGAAAGAAATCCCACAGGTTCGCCCGTAACTGGATGCTGTTGGCATAGTCTTCGCGGTAGTCGCCGCGCTTAGTGAATTGAAGCTTCTGAGGTTGCATAAATCCCGTCTAGCTCATTCTAGCTTGCGCGTGCATGGCGCCCTTCTTTTTCTTCCCTGCGGGCTTGGAGCACTCCCTAAGATCCGCCTTCGCGCTCATACGGCTTCTGCAGATACTTCGCGGCTTCTTCCTGCGCTCCGGCTGTATTGTCGCGTGTGCGGATGGCGGCGTTGTACGAGTTCACCGCGCGTTCGCGCTGTCCGCTGACATCGAAGATCTTGCCGAGGTTGACGTTGCTCCATACCTCGGTCCAGGCGGGGTCCCGGTCTCCGTTCAAAGATTCCCGGAATTCGTTGGCCGCGGCCTGGTAGTTATTCTGCAAAAAGAACACCTCCGCCACCCGGTAGTGCGCAAGAGAGGAATTCCGGTTCACTTCAAGCGCCTTCTGGTATTCGAGCAGCGCTTCGTTGAACTGCCCGATCTCCGCAAACTGCTCCCCGCGCCGGATCGCCACCAGCACGCGCGTCTTCGGGTTGAACCGCAGCACGTCGGTTTCCGGATCGATCTTGATCTTCTTCGGCTTTCCGAACGTTTCCACCACGAATTCCGTCTCCGGCCCCATGACGTCCACGGTCTTCTCTTCCGGGTTGCCTTCCGTCTCGATCATCAGTTTCACGGGCATGCTAAACGTATCGAGATCCTGCTTGATCTTCCCCACGACGCGGAATCCCTTCTGCGTGCGGAAGACGGTGTATTCCAATTTGAACTCGGGCGCGCTATTCGATTCGAGCCACTGGAGAAAGAACGGCCCGAGGTCGCGCTTGCCCGTCTGGCTCGCGATCTTCTCGAAATCGCCGGTGTTCAATGCCTTGTGGGCATACTGGTCCACGGTGGTCTTGATTGTCTGGAAGAAGGCTTCGTCCCCGATGAGCGCGCGCAGCATTTCGAGCGTGGCCGCGCCCTTGCTGGCCGTCAGCGCCCAATACTCCGGTGAGTAATCTTCAATCCGCGCAGCCTGCAAGGCGGGTGGATACGTCACGGTAAGCGCGTCGATATACATCGCCTCTTTATCGACGTTCGCCGCTTCCTTGTTGACGGTTTCCTCGAGCCACAATAGTTCCGCATAGCGTGGGATCCCGTTGAACAGCCACAGGTGATTGCGGCTTTCCGGATAGATGAGATTTCCCCACCACTGGCGCGCCAGTTGATTCACAAGCAGCCGTGAGTTCACGGTCTCCGTGATAGAGGGGGTGTTCAAAAACACGATGCCCGGCGCGGCGTACCCGCCCGGAGCGCCCGCTTCCGTTTCCACAAGAACCAGATTCGCCGATGGAGGCAGGCCAAAAAACTTCTGCAGCAGCCGAAGCACGGTGCCGGTTTCATTCCCATAGGCTTGAGCCAGTTTCGTGTTTCCATCCCGGAAGAAAACGCGCGTTTGCACCCCTTCCGCATTCACTACAGCAGGATCCTTGGCCGCCAGCGCGATGCTTCCGCCAAAGCCGGGCTGCGTACTCGAAAACGTGCGGACCGTCTTTCCCGCTTCGCCCGCGCTATCCTTGCTGTCTCCACTGCCGATGGCCTGGTACGCCGCAGGGGCCGTTACCGAGATCTTCCACAAGAAGGGGTCCGTCGTGTAGCCGCTCACGGGAAACCAGCGCGAGGGATAAAGCAGGTAGGTCTTCTCCGGGCTGATCGCGGCGAAGCGAAGCCCGTAAACGGGAGATTCCTCGACGCCCGAAAGCCGCCCGCCATAGAAGAAACTCAATTCCTCCTGGGCGCCGTTCCGCATTGGTTGGGCCAGCGTCACGGCGATAGTCTGCGTCTTGAGGTCGCGGTTCATCGCGAGCGCGTTTCCGGCCTTGTCCGTGACGCGGCTCACCGCCAGCGCGTTGTTCAACTCGAAGGCGATGCTCGTGGCATAGGGGCTCTTCAGGGTGAATGAGACTTTCGCCGTGGCGATCAGATTTTGCATGGACGGGTCGATGGCGGCGGCGATATCGTACGCGGTAACATCGATGTCGCCGTGCCCTCCCGCCTGCGCATGCCCGAAGACCGCCAGCGTCATCGTCCAAGCGGCCAACACCGCCACTCGTCCCATTCGCCGCACCTGCGCCGCGGTATTGTTCGCCCTGCTCATTGCCGATAGTTCCTCGCGTCCCATTCCTTGACCGGATCGATCCTATTCTCACTCGAACAACCGCTCGTGATGGCCGCCACCCTTCAGCATGGCCGCGATTGCCTCTGCCGCAGCCTCGATCGGGTGACCGTCACTCGAGAGCAGACCCCTCACCCGCTGAAGTTCTTCGCGCATCTGTTCCATTCCTTCCGGATGGCTCAAAAGCGCCTCTGCTTCGGCAGCCAACGCGGAACCCGTAGCTGCGTCCTGCATCAGCTCGGGCACTACCCGCTTCCCGGCGACCAGGTTCACCATCGTCAGATGCGGAACCTTCACCAGACGTCGCCCCAGCTTCCAACTCATGGGAGACACTTTGTAGAAGGTGACCATGGGAGTCCCGGCCAGAGCGGCTTCCATGGTAACGGTACCGCTGGCTGCAAGCAGAAGGTCCGCATGCGCCAGCAAGTCCCAGGTTTCTCCTACAACAGTTTGGATGGATGCGGCGGCAATGCGTTTCTTCGTTTTCTCAAGGGCTGAAACAGCCTCGGCATCGCCTACGGCCGCGAGTGCATCCGGCCAGGGAATTCCCCCCTCCGGCACGCCCAGCGCGAATTGCAGCGGGCGTTCTCCCGTGTGTGGCATCCCTTGCAACCGCTCCACGCAATCGAGCAAGACCGGCAAATGCCGCTTCCATTCGCCCGCGCGGCTGCCGGGCAGCAGCCCGATCAACGGAAGATCGTCCCGCAATCCGTGTCTGGCCCGGAACTCCGCACGGCTCGTCGATGGCCGGAACATCCGGGTGAGTGGGTGACCGGCGTAGAGCGTGGAGATGCCTCGCTCCTCGAAAAACGCCTTCTCAAAGGGAAAGATGCACACCAGCAGGTCGATGATCCGCCGCATCTTCCGCGCGCGGCCCTGCCGCCAGGCCCACACCTGCGGTGCAACGTAATAAACCACCGGTACTCCCATCCGCTTCAACTTCGCTGCCAGGCGAAAGTGGAAATCGGGGCTGTCCGTGAGGATGGCTAGGTCGGGCCGCTCCCGCTCCGCAGCCACAACCAGTTTGCGAAACTCAAGGTAAATTCGGGGAATGTGGCGCACCACCTCAAACAGGCCCACCACGGAAAGCGCCTCGGCATCCACCACGGAGCGCACGCCCGCCGCGCGCATCTTCGGCCCGGCGCACCCGAAAAACGATGCCTCCGGAAAGCGCCGCTTCAACTCTGGCACCAACTGCGAAGCATACATTTCTCCGCTCGCTTCTCCCGCGGAGATCAGAATTTTGGGCGCCATCAGCCTGTAGTCTAGCAGTTGAGTCTGGTACTCCCCCTGGCCGCGTGGAACCATTTCCGGCGGTCTTCGCCTTCACGCGGACCGGGACTCTGCTAGCGTATGGAGAGGATTCGGCGGCGTCCGTATCCATTGCCCGGTTCGATTGACGGTTATTGATAAGGGAGAGATCAGATTGACGAAACCAATCGACAACCCGGCCCCTTTGGCAACCATCATCGGCGCGGGCCCCGCCGGGCTCTCCGCCGCCTGGGAACTTACTCGCGCCGGGGCCTCCTGCCAGGTGTTGGAACAGGATTCCGTGGTGGGCGGCATCTCCCGCACCGTGAATTACAAGGGCTATCTCTTCGATATCGGTGGTCATCGCTTCTTCACCAAAGTCTCGCTTGTCGAGAAGATGTGGCATGAGGTGCTGGGCCAAGACCTGCTTTCCCGTCCCCGGCTTTCCCGCATCTACTACAAGAACCGGTTCTTCAAGTACCCCCTGGAGCCGATGAATGCCCTCCTTAACCTGGGTGTCTTCGAGTCTTCGCGCTGCATGGCCAGCTACGCCCTGGCGCAAGTGAAGAAGCGGCATCCGGAAGATGATTTTGAGACCTATATCAGCAACCGCTTCGGCCACCGGCTCTATTCCATGTTCTTCAAGAGCTATACCGAGAAGGTATGGGGGATGCCTTGCACGGAAATCCGTTCAGATTGGGCGGCCCAGCGGATCGCCGGTCTCGATATGGTTTCGCTCATCCGAAACGCCCTTTCTCAGTTGCTTCCCAAACGCACGAACGGCCGCGTCATCAAGACCCTGATCCACGAATTCGTCTATCCCCGCCTCGGTCCCGGCATGATGTGGGAGCGCACGCGAGACCTCGTGGAAGCCGCCGGCAATCCGGTGCGGATGAATGCCTCGATTGACCGCATCGAATGGGACGGCCGCCGCATCACCGCCATCGGCGCCGGTGACACGCGGTTTCCGGTGGAGAACGTCATCTCCTCGATGCCGATCCGGAATTTCTTCCGCTACCTCACCCCCGCGCCGCCCGCGCATGTGCTCGAGGCCGCGGAAAGCCTCAGTTACCGCGACTTCCTTATCGTCGCCCTGATGTTCCGGGAAGAGCGCATGTTCCCGGACAATTGGATCTACATCCATGACCCTTCGGTGGACGTGGGCCGCATCCAGAACTTCAAGAACTGGAGCCCCCACATGGTGCCGGACCCCGCCACTACCTGCCTCGGGATGGAGTACTTCTGCTTCAAGGGTGATAAGCTCTGGAATCGCACGGATGCGGATTTGATCGAACAGGCTCGCCAGGAGATTGGCCGCATCGGTCTGGGTGACCCCGCCAAGGTTTTCGACGGCCACGTCGTCCGTGTTCCCAAGGCGTACCCCGTGTATGACGATAAGTACCAGGAGGCGCTCACCGTCATCCGCGAGTTTGTCGAAGGGATCCCCAATCTGCAGTTTGCCGGACGCAACGGGATGCACCGCTACAACAACCAGGATCATTCCATGCTCAGCGCCATGCTCGCGGCTCGCAATGTGATGGGCGGCCGCTATTCGGTGTGGGACGTGAACGCGGACGAAGAGTATCACGAGGCTGGGGGCATGGTGAGCGAAGAAGAACTGGCCAATCTGGAGCGCACGCAGCCGCGCGTGCCCAGCCGCCTCGGCCCGAAATGACCCTCCCGGCCAATTCCTCGCATGCTTTCCACCCGGGCGATGATAAGCTGCTAATAGCCACCTAACTTAAAGTTCAGGATCGCATTGCATGGGCGCGCCAACACCGGCTTCGAACGCTCTATCGATATCGGTAATCATCCCCGTCTACAACGG
>JADYZL010000515.1 GCA_020853155.1 Bryobacterales bacterium | reverse complement strand
GGGAACCGCTGGGGGAAGGGCGCGCTCACGCAGATCGCCTGGGCGGCCTCGCGCAAGAACGACAGCTACGAGCAAGCCCTCCACCGGCGCTTGGCGCCGCATCGCGGAAAGAAGCGCGCGCTCGTGGTGCTCGCCAACTCCACGCTGCAAGCGGTTGGGCACATGCTCGGCAAGCGGCAAAGCTACCTGGATCTAGGGGCGGACTACTTTGAAATCCGGCAGAAGGAGAAGCTTGCGCATTCGCTCGTGAAGCGCCTCGAATAACGCAGAGAAGGAACTTACACAGAATTCGGAACACTACCGCACGGCGTTACCCTGACGGATACCCCCAACACAACGGACACACCGGTGGAACTGCTTCCGGACAAGCGAGTGCGAGCCGTGCGGGCATGCATGCACGCTTGCCCACACGGCCGGAATCAGGCATTCTTCAACTCAAAAAAGGCGAAATCCACCGAAGCCGGCTTCAAAAACTCAGCCTCAGCCCAAATCGAAACTTGCGTTCCGATGGAGAAGTAAGCGCCGTTTGCGTGCCGGTGATGGATGCGAAATTGTTCAGTGTCTGAATGGAGCCGTCTGTGTTCAGACGCATATTTGCGACGTTTGCTCCGGGATTCGCAAACTTCGGCGTGTTCGTGATGTTGAATCCTTCCGCCTTGAACTCCAATCTCCACCTCTCTCCGATCGCGAATGTGCGGAACACGCTGAGATCCATGTTCCACATGCCCGGTCCCCGCATCGTGTTCCGGCCCGTTGTGCCGAATCTCACGCCTGTCGGTTGTCGAAATGCCAATGGGTCGAACCATGGCTTGTTGGCGCCGATCTCTCCGAGCACCTTCACCTTACCTGGCTTTACTTGGTCCGCCGTCTGCGAACTCCCAGGCGCGTTCAGGGAAGCGCCGTCCGCGGAGATCGTGAAGGGCGTTCCCGTGTAGATGTTGTACATTCCGTTGGTCTGCCATCCCCGCAGCAGCCAGGAAGCCACCCCGGATTGTCCCCACGCCTTTCCCGGACCGAATGGCAGGTCATAGAGAAAACCCAGCGTAAACATCTGCGTGCGATCGTAACCCGCTACCGCGCGGTTGCGGCGCAGCGTCGGCGCCCAGTTTGTCAGGGGCATGCCGACCCATCCGTCTTCATCGGCCCAGTTAATCGTTTTGGACCATGTGTAAGCGCCCTTTAAGAATAAGCCTTTCGAGAATTCCCGGTTGATGGCCGTTTGCAGCGAATGATAGTTGCCGTTCACCCAGCCATCCCACATATTTGCGGCAATTCTGCGGTTCTGGGTGGCTGCCAGTGGGCGGCCAGCCGGTCCGGTTCCGGGCGCGGCCGCGTTGATGTCGCGATCGGCCATTTGCCGCACGGTTTGCGTCCCCACGTAGGCTACAGATGTAATCACCTGCAGGGGTAGTTTTCGCTCAAGAGTGAAGTTCCAGGATTGCACGTAGCCGCGGTGCAGTTCGCCACCCCACGGACTCCTTGGACCCATGTCCACGGTGGGCGGCAGCGTCAAAACTCCGGAACTGACGTCTGGCAGCGGAATCGCCGGGATGCCCTTATCCAACGTGTCGATCCACGCATACGGCCCGGAGGAAACCCAGGATGAGGCAATCGTTGCCGGATAGAGTCCGCGCAGCGGGCGCGAGAACGGCAGGGGGTCAAAGGTAAGTCCGTACCCGCTGCGGAGCACCGTATCGTCGTTGATGCGGTAGGCGAAGCCGATCCGCGGCGCGATCAGCTTCTTGCTCGTGGTCATGCCGAGATTGCTCGGGTTGCCCCCAATTCCACCCAGATAGACAAGGTTTGTGTTTGGGTCCCACCGTTCAATCCCGCGGTCTCGCCGCGAAATCAACGGGTAATACTCATGGCGGAAGCCGAGGTTCAGCGTGAGCCGCCGGTTCACCTGCCATCGATCCCGGAAATAATACCCGAACTGCCATTCACGATTCGTCATCTCGTAGAACTGCACGGTCTTCGAAAGGGAAGTTGTCAAGCCCAGAAGAAACGTGGAATATGCGTTCAGATGGCTGGATGCCGTATAGCCGGGAGTGCCGGTGACGTTGGCGGCAAAGGTGAGATTGCCGCGCGGGCCCGCACCGGTTTCCGGCTGCCAGTGATCCATTTTGTACCGGACCATGTCGAATCCCCAGCGCATCTCATGCGCGCCGAAAACCTTCGTCATGTTCGTCGTAAAGGTCTTCGAACCCTCATCGCGCCACATTGGCAGATACCCGAACGTGTTGCCCCAACTCGTGAATCCATGAACGATCGCGGGCATGCCCGTATAGCACTTGCCTTTCGCGGAGGCCGGGCACGCCTCCTTTACCTGCTCGTCGCCCTGAGCAAATCCGGTCACTACCGGATAGTTCGTGTTCGGTATACCCCAGGTCTCCGACCCAACGTTCGTTCCAAGGTCTGAGGTATAGCGGGTCTGCTTGAATGGGGTCATTGCAAACGTCGCATCGATGACGGACGTCGAGGAAAGTGTCCACGTGCCGCCGAACGTGTAAATGCGGACATCCATCTCGTTGTTGCCGGGGCTCCCGGCTTTGCTCAACCCAGGGCCTCCAACCGCCCCCAGTGCAAATGGGGCGCTCCAGTAGCCATCCATGCGGCTATACTTGCCCCATACCACCAGGGTCTGCATCGGGTTCCAGTTGATCTTCAGGTCGTAGTTTTCCCGGTCGAGCCGCTCCGTGGCCGAGTTATAGAAATTGTTCAGTGTTCCCTGCGAGGTCCCCGCGAGATTGGGCAATGGCGCCTTGTCCTGAATGCGAAGGCTGATCGGATTAAGCCTGCTCGCTGGAATTATGTTTCCTGCGAAAGGAAGACGTCCAACACCGCTTGCCGACGCGGTCGCGGGGTCGTAAATCGTTGCGGCCAGCCCTGAAAAATTGCCGCCCCGGATCGCCTGGGTCGGCACGCTGAAAGGAGTCGGCGATATGCCGGCCCGCTCTCTCGTCGCTTCAACGCTGGCGAAGAAGAAAAGCTTTTCCTTGATAATCGGTCCGCCAATAGTACCGCCGAATATATTAAATATCGATTTCGCTATACCCTTGTCCGATGGCAGGAAGAAATTCCGTGTGTACAGGTGCTGGTTATCGTGATATTCGTACGCTACACCGTGCAGTTGGTTTGTGCCGCTTTTCGTGGCTACCGTCATTGCCGAACCCCCGGCCATGCCCTGCTCGGCGTCAAATGAACTTGTTGTCACGTTCACTGTTTCGATTGATTCCACGGGCGGCACATAAACCAGGTGTTGCGGAAGCCACACAAACACATTTGTCGCGCCATCCACCCGCGTGCGGTTATTGTTCATCGCCGTGCCATTCACATTGGTGCCAAGCGCGCGTCCGATCGCATCGCCCAGATGTTGGAAATTGGTTGGCGTGGCGCCGGGGACAAGGTTGAGCAGACTCTGGAAGTTCCGGTAATTCGAGAGCGGCAGGCTGGTGATTTCCTTGCTATTGAGTTCCGTTCGCACGTCCGACTTATCGGTTTGCAGCAGCGCGCTGCTCGCGGCCACGGTAACCTGCTCACTCATCGAACCCACCTCAAGGCTCAGATCCACGCGAGTCACCACGTTGATGGTCACATTAACGCTATCGCTGGTCGCGGTTCGAAAGCCGTTCGCGGTCGCCTTCAAGTCGTAGGAGCCTGGCAGCACATTCATCAGGGAATATCTTCCTCCGGAATCCGTCCTGGTTTCGCGGCTTGCTCCTGTTCCCTTGTTGGTAATCGCAATCTCCGCGCCTGGCACGACAGCATTGCTCGCGTCTGTCACCGTGCCCACAACGGAGCCGTAGAGAACTTGCGCTCGGGCGCTTGTGGAAAAAGTTGTTAATACAGCAAGAAATACAAATGAAGCAGTCTTAACATTCACAATCCACCTCCCATCCCGATGAAGCTAGTTAACGTGAGTTAACTAATGGTGTTGTTCTTGACTCACGCTGGAATCAATTAGCGGCATTCTATGGGAAACATCCACCTCAGTCAATAGAAGAATTACCGCCGTCCACGATGAGCGCTCTCCGCGGCGTAGGGCTATGCAGATTTATTTACATTGGACGTCAGTAAGTCTTGACTGAAGCGTCTTGCGGGAACTTCCGATCCGCCTCATTGCTTTCCAAATTAGTCGCACTCCGCTGCAGGGGACCCTAACGCCATCGACTCCGGTGCGCCCGCAGGCTCGCGTTTTGGTTGAGGTTATGGGTCTGGGGCCACTGCGGAAGACGGTTTCGGCGATTCGTGAGCGGACGGGGCGGGATCAGTTATTTCCGGATTGAGAACTGCACCCCCAGAGACTTCCGAACCCCCAGCGGCTCGCCGGCCCATGGAAACTCGCTGGCTCATGGGTTGGGCTTCGCCTCCTGTTGCTCAAACTCTTCCGGAGGACGGTAGCCGAGCGCGGAATGCAGGCGCTTGCGGGTTCGAACGGAGAGCTACAACGGGACAGCGACGAGTTCGAGGGCGGCGGCGCGGAGGGGGATGCGACGGTTTTCGTGGCGCAAGGTGAGGGCGCGTGGCTCGTTCGAAAGGTTCCAGACGAGGGCGCGCCTTGCAGTGGGATACCAAGCGCAGACGGCGGGTTGCTCCTCTTCGATGAAGGGGGTGGCGCCAAGGCGGGGGAGGAGGCGGTGCTTGAGGGCGAAGATCTCCTCCATGGTTTCCGGGGTGTCCCGGCGGGTGACAAGTTCGGCGCCAGAGGAACGAGGTTGGGCCGCGGCGTCGGCATCGGAAAGGAACGCCCAGCCGTTGGAGGGGAGCGCGTTACAAACTTCGAAGGGAATGCCGGAAGCCAGGAAGAGGCTATAGGGCTTATCGTCGCCCACGTAGCGGCTGTGCTCGCCCCAATAGTGCTTGAACGGCCCGGCGGGCGCGTGCCCGGCGACTTGGGCGTGAATGGCGGCGTGGCTCCGCATGGCGGGAGCGAGCACCTGCCAGTGGCTTGCGGGGAACGGGGTGAGCCCGCTCATCATCATCGTGTTGCGGACATCGGCGAGCGTGGAAACGGCGAATTTCGCCGCCATGTTCGATGCAGAGAGCTTGTCCGCGGGGAAGGCCGTGGTTTCGCTGTAGGCGAGTTCCGGCGGGGTGAACCGGCGGTGGAAGAGGCTACTGAACAACTCATCGGTCTTGCCTTTGAGCCGGTCGAATTCGCGGTCACTGAACATGAGTTCGCCGACGCGAAAGGGCACGCCGCGATAGTCGTTGAGGCGGATGCCCGCCTTCTCCGCACCGAGGTACATCACCATATTGCCGATGGTGAGACCCTTCCGCGCACGCTGCAGTTGGCGGAAACAAGCGGTGAGCTCCGAGCAATGGAATTCGACCCAGGCGCGGAGTTCGGGCGAGAGCGAACGCGATTGGATATCCCCGATCAATTGCTCACGGGCACCGGCCCCGTAGCCGTGCGATTCCGAGAAGCGCCGCCAGTGATCGTCGCAGAAACAGCCGCCGATCTGGCCGGGTCCGGTGGCGAGACGGAAGTCGTCGTCGAGAAACAGGGTGCGGAACCCCATTCCGTTGAGGCGGGCAATGGCTGCGGCGTTCTCCGCGGTGGCGGGGGCATGTAGCGAGGTGCCCCAATGCCGGGAACCATCCGCGTGGACACACTGCCGCCAGTGGGGCGGCGGAATCAGAGGGGGCTCCCCTGCCTTGTCACCAAGTGAATCGCCCGGATGCCCGAGGGGTACGAAAGCAATCTCCGCCTGCAACCCGGCCTTTCGGATTCGGCGCGCGGCGGCGGCGATGTGAGCCGGTTGATAATACCAGTGGCCATACAGAAATCCGGTGAGCCAGATGGTATGGACACCCGCCCGCTCGACGACATCGATCAACTCCGGATTCCGTTCGAGCGCGGCGGAAGAGAGGCAGACGTGGTAGCGGCGCTCCTTCGCGGGAGCCGAGAAGGCAGGCGCCGCAAGGAGGGGAGCGGCCAGGAACTCGCGGCGATTCACTCTGTTCCTCCCTCGATCCGCATGAGCATGCCCGCGCCGGGCGCCAGCCAGCCGCCTTCCGCGCCGATGGGGCCTTCCTGCCCGTTCAGGGGCGAAATGCGCACGAGCGTGGAGCGTGGGTTCCGCAGTTTG
>JADYZL010000514.1 GCA_020853155.1 Bryobacterales bacterium | reverse complement strand
TCGAGTTCCGCATCTTCAAGGAGTTTTCCGGGGGAATCACAGACCAGTGGTACAGCCATGGCTCCGGACTCGCCCATTTCTATCTGGATACGTTTATTCCCGACGACACCGTAGCCAACGGCGGGATCTTCGCCTGGCACGATGTGCGGGAGAATCCGGACACTTTTCAATGCGTCTCCACCTTCGCGGAGAAGGAAGTGCTGTACAGCTACAGCACGACGTTTGGGAATGCCTACGGCGACCACACGATCATTCGCGGCACCCGAGGCACGCTCTACTCGCCTGGAGGAGAAGGCAGCCCGCAGTGGTGGTTCCTCCCTGAAACGAGGAGCGGGTGGGGCGGCAACGTGATTTTCGACCTGAAGTTGGGGAAGGTGAAACCGGAACCGGTTACGATTCCCGGGAACTCGGAAGTGCCCCCGGTGAATCAGGACGACAATCTCAAAGCGCACACGGATAACTGGTTCGCGTGCATGCGCAGCCGGAAGGCGCCGAACGGAGACATTGAGACCGGGTTTGCGCATTCGGTTGCGGTGGTAATGGCGAACCGGAGTTTTCGAGAAGGAAAGAAGATGTATTGGGACCGAAAGAACGAGCAGATTCTGGATCACCCGATTTAGGCTTTCAGCGGGTGAATGGAAAAGCCGCGGCTCCGATGAGCCGCGGCTTTTCTGTTCTGGCCTGGCAGTCTCAACCTAGAAGGTGAGGCGCAGGCGGATGCGGAAGGTCCTCCGGCTATCCACGCCATCCTGATCGTAGCTGCTGAGAAGGCGGCCAAAATCGGGATTTCGCTCAACCGACTGAATTTCGGGTTTCAGCGTGGTGGGGTTCACCATAAGGGTGAAGTTCCCAAGCGCGCCAATGTCGTAAGAATCGGGCGACTTCAACGGGTGATTAAGGATGTTGTTCGCATCGGCTCCCAGTTCAAGACGAACCTGTTCGCTGATCGAAAAGATCTTCTTCAAGCCCAGGTTGAGGCCGTAAGTACTCGGACCGGTAAGCAGGTTGCGCACCGCGATGTTCGGGTTGGTAAACAGGTCCGAGCCCAACGGCATCAGACTGAATGCCGATGGATCCCACATCCGGTCTCCGCTCTTCACATTGGGATCGCCGCTCACGATCGGACGCATCGTTGTCCCATAAAACCCGCCGGTTGCATCGAGCGAACCCGAGCCAACGTTGCCCGGCATGATGGGGTCGCAGTTGTCACAGATCCAGAACGGGGTGAAGGGGGTTCCCGATTTCGCGAACAGTTGCCAGGACAGTTGCCATCCACCAACGACGGCATCGAGGCCCTTGTGCATGTCCCCGCCGAACCGCTTCCCACGGCCAACAGGCGATTCCACGATGCCGTAGGAGATGAAGCGATGCTTTGAGGTGAACGCATCCGCACCGTAATCCGCATTCGGATCAAACTGGTTGTACGCGGTGCCGCCCAGACTCGAATTGCCGGTATCGGGCGAAGTCGATTTCTGGTTCAGGTAGGTGTAGGCGGCATTGAAGGTGAACCCGCCCGAAAAGCGACGGTTCACTTCCGTCTGGAAGGCGTGGCTGCGGCCGTGACCAAAGTTGCCGAAGGAGGTCTGGTACGACCCCAGGTTCGGGTAGGGCAACCGGCTCCGATCCGCATCGGAATAATCGCAATCTCCGTCGTCTGGGGTGCAGGGTGTTACCCCGTCGCCGATGGTGGTGGCGAATGGGGTGTCACTCGGGGGAAGCAGATTCGCATCCGAACCCGAGATCAGGCGCTGCATGGTGGAACCGAGGTAGGAAACACGGACTCCCGTCTGCCAGCCGATCTCGTGCTCCACTGTGATGTTGTACTGCTGGATGCGCGGCTGCTTCAGGTCAAACGGGACCCAGTTGGCGGAAATCGTCGAGCTGAGCGCATTGACCGCGCCACCGGACATAGGGCTGATTCCGTGGACCGAGCCTGGCCATCCCATCAGAGCGGCGTCCGGGGTGGTTCGTTTGGTGAGACCCACCTGGAACGAGTTGGTCGCCAACGGATCGCGGATGCCCTGCGCGGCGGCGGTTGGGTAGAACAATCCATAACCTCCGCGGAGCACGGTCTTTTCGGTGATCCGGAAAGCCAATCCGACGCGCGGAGCGATGCTGCCATAGTCCGTATTCACAAGGCTGCGCGGAACTCCGAGCGTATCGGCGGTGGTGACGCCGTAGGCGATAAACCTCGGGTCCACGAATTCGAGGGTCTTCGAGGAAGGAACCACGAAGCGGCCCTTTCTTCCATCCGGTCCTGTGAAGTTGGGATCGAAGTTCACGAGGAGATCATTGTTCTCCGTGAAGGGAGAAACGATTTCATAGCGCAGGCCGAGGTTGAGAGTAAGCCTCGGGTGGACCTTGAAATCATCCTGGACGAAGTAGCCCTGCTCCCAGTTATGCACATCCATGGGGGGCCGGAACTGGTTCACATAGCTGACGGTATTCGCCGGCATGCCCAACAGAAAGCGGGAAAGCGGAGCCGTTCCGGCGCCGGTGTAGTTCATCACGCCACGCGGATTGCCGCGGCCGCTGGTGAAGCCATCCACCGCCGCATTGCGGACCCAATCCGCACCCGCTTTGATGACGTGCTTCCCGGTTACCCAGGTGATGGTATCGCCGAAGGTGATCAGATTCTGGTCGAGCGGCCGGTAAGTGTTTCTACCACCGTTGGTGAACGCCTGGAAGGTGGAGCCGAGGTTCACCGCCGGGTGGCCGAAGGTGTCGAGAGTGGATGCGCCGATAACGGACCCATAAGCATCGATGTCGGAGTTGTCAAAACCGATGTTGGTGAGGAACTCGCGCATCGTATTGTTGCTCTTGCGGAGATTCGGCACCCGGTTGAAGCCGCCACGAGCCTCATTGATGACCGTGGGCGAGAACATGTGAATCTCGGAAATGGAGAGCGTGTCGTTTCTGCGCTCGTTCTGGGTCAATCCGAGAGGGACAAAAGGTGAAACGACCGGACTCGTCGCGGAGGTGACCGCCTGTACGTTGTAAACCGCGTAGATGCGGTCCGAATCGGTGAAGTCGTGGTCCACGCGCAAGGTGCCTAGATCGCGGCGCAACGTTCCGGGAAGGTTCGTTGCGTACTCGATCAAGCGTCCGTTACTTGCGTTGATCGGCGCGGCCATGCTGACGCCGGGGAAATATTTTTGAACAAAGTTCCCGACGGTGGGATTCATCAAGCGCTGAGGAATTTTCGTGAACACGAGGCCTTGGCCGTTCACGGTATTCTGAGCGATTTCCGAGGCCGTCAGAGTAATGCCCGCGGGGACGACGGGTTTTGCCGAATCCGAGATCATCGTGAAATCTCCCGCCAGCAGCGAGGGATGCGGCAGTCTAGTGTTCCTCAGAAACACCGGCGAGTTACGGAATAGTTTCTCGTACGCCGCAAAGAAGTACGTCTGCTTGATCTTCGGGACCGGCCCGCCGAACGATCCGCCAAATTCATTCTGATTAAAGTACGGGAACGGATACTCCGGCACGGCCTGCGTGGGCACGAATGAACCCTTGGCGTTCTTGTTGTTCAGGTTCCAGGCTGCCAGGGCGGAGTTCTTGTTGTCATAGAACAGCGAGCCATGATATTGGCCCGTGCCGCGCCGCGTGGTGACGCGGATGTTCGCGATACCCGCGTATTCCGCCGTGAAGTTGTTCGACATCACGGTAAGCTCACCGATGGTTTCGAGAGAGGGCTGGCTTGCCGTGGGTTCGCCGAACACGCCGCCGTTGGTCCGTTGACCGTCGACGGAGAAGCTGGCGCCGTAGCTCTGCGCGCCGATGAACTTGAAACTACCGGATCCGGCTGCCTGCGTGACATTCGGGCTCAGATAGAGGAACGAGAAGTAATCCCGGCTGTCTCGCGGCAACGAAGTTACCTGCTCATTCGTTAAGGTGCCGCTCACGGTCGGGTTGTCGGTTTGGATCATCGGCGCTTCGGCAGTCACCGTAACGGTTTCGGTTGTCTGCCCGACTTCCAGGCGCCCGTCCACGCGGGTAACCTCGCTGGGCCGAAGGGTCATCGGGCCAACCTGAAGCGTGTTAAACCCCTGAGCGGTGAACGTGACGGTATACGATCCGGACTTTTGTCCGGCAGCTTCGTATTCCCCCAAATCATTTGTGATAATTTCTCTTTGGGCTTTCGTTCCCGTATCGGTGATGGTCACCGTCACACGGGGGATACGGGCGCCGGAGTTGTCCGTCACGGCGCCGCGGATGGTGCCCAAGTCTGATCCCTGCCCCCACAGTTGCGCGGGCGTCAACATAATGATCGCCGCGAAAAGAATGAAGGTAATCCGATACCATTTCATCCTATGCATAGATTTCCCTCCCATCGGAATTTGTTGGAAAACTAAAGTAAAACAAGCGAGCTGATGAATAGTAACATGTTGAAACAACAAGTACAACCTCTATTCAATCGGCGACGATAACCCGGACGGGGAACCGGCACGTCATCGAGGAGCAAACGGGCCGGGAAGCAACCTGCATAGAGAGTTTTCCACGAGATTCTTGCGCCGGCTGGTTGCCATCCGTCTTGCAGAAGCCGTCGCTCTTCACGCTGCATAACAGACCATTTGGTATGATATGAGATGCTGCTACGATGATGATTTCACACCAGTTACGTCCTTTTCTTGTTTTTGCGTTATTTGTTTTTTCCGGCTTTTGTTTTGCCTCAGAAAGGCGTCTGGAATCGACCGACGTGAGAACCGCAACCAACGCGCGCAGCGGAAGAGAGGCACCCGAACCACCGTTGAATCCACAACCTCCACGCAAGGAGACCATCGTCGTCACGGGTACGTTCACACCGATCCCGCTCGAAGAGAGTGAGCGTTCGGTGGATTCGCTCAATGTCGCAGCGTCGCCGCTGCTCTACAACACATTTACCGACTACCTGAAACTGCTGCCTTCTCTCGATCTGCGGCAACGGGGCCAGAATGGAATCCAGGGGGATCTTTCCATCCGGGGAGGTACGTTCGGGCAGACGTTGATTCTGCTCGACGGCATCCGGATGAACGATGCGCAATCCGGCCATCACAATCTGGATCTGCCGATCCCGATGGAGGCGCTTGAGAGTATCGAGGTGCTCCGGGGTGCGGGTTCGACGCTCTACGGTGCGGATGCGATCGGTGGGGTGGTGAACTTCCGCACGAGGCGGCCGGAAGTTTCCGAGATCCGGCTACGGGGCGCTCTGGGTAACTTCGGCTCCAATCAAGAGCGTATTACTGCCAGCCTGGTGAAGGGAATTCTCTTCCAGCAATTCGCAGCATCACGCGATTTCTCGACCGGCTTTATCCCGAACCGGGACTATCGAAACGCGCTCATCTCCTCAACAACCCATATCCAGACCGGCCTCGGCTTCACGCGGGTAACGCTCGCCGGGCTTGACCGGCCCTTCGGCGCGCAGGGCTACTACGGAAATTACAACTCCTGGGAGCGCACCAAGGAATGGCTCGCCATGGCCAGCCAGGAACTGGGCTCCAAGACCACAGCCAGTTTCAGCTACCGCCGTCACACGGACCTCTTCGTCCTCTACCGGGACCGTCCGCAAGTCTATGCCAACCACCATATTTCCGAAACCTGGCTGGGCAGTCTCCGGCGCAGCGACGAATTGGGAGCCAATGGCCGGCTGCACTATGGCTTTGAGAGCCTTCGGGATGGGATTGCTAGCACCAATTTGGGCACGCACAGCAGGAACCGGCAGTCTGTTTATGTAAACTACGATCTCCGCGCGGCGGGGCGCTTTTCTTTGACGGCGGGCATGAGGTACGAACTCTTCGATACCTGGAACGGGCAACTCAGCCCCACGCTCTCCGCCGGCTACTGGATTTCCACCCACGCAAAACTGCGCGCCAGCGTAAGCCGCGCATACCGGGCGCCCAGCTTCACGGATCTGTACTACCACGATCCCGCCAATGTGGGGAACCCCAATCTTCGTCCGGAAAGAGCGGTGGGTTACGAGGCGGGCCTCGACTGGAATGCCGGAAATGCTATCGACGGCGAAGTAACCGTCTTCGAACGCCGGGAGCGGGATGGAATCGACTTCGTGCGCGCCTCCGCAGCCGAGATCTGGCGTGCACGCAACTTCCAGAAGCTTCGTTTCACGGGTGTCGAGTCGGCGGCGCGCTGGCGCTACCGCCCACGGACAAGCGTCGAGATCGCCTATACGGGTTTGCACGGCGCACAGGATGCCCTTCACGGGCTTGAATCGCGGTATGCGTTCAACTATCCGGTGCAGCAAGCGGTAGCGAGTTGGCAAACGGTGACACGCGGCGAGTTTGCGGTGCGAACGCGAATCGGCGTAACGAAGCGGTTCAAGCGAGACTCCTACATGGTGTGGGACCTGTCTCTTGCTCACTATGGGAAGCGGATTCGCCCCTTTGTGCAATTGAGCAATCTGGGCGGCGCCGTCTACGAGGAAATCCCTGGTGTGCCGCTGCCTGGCCGCGGAATTCTGGGCGGCATTGAGCTGGTTCTTTTTACAAAGCGCCGCTGAGCGGAGCGAAACCCGTGGTAGCGGCCGGACGCCTTACAATATGTAGTTAGCGCTCCGGCATCCGCCGGATGCCGGCAGGAGCCGGGCCCAACGTGGCATTTACCCAGCGAACGAACTTTCCGGGAAGGCAAACCCCTTTAGCGTGAGATCGATGGTAAACCGAAATCTCGGGAAGCGCTTCGCGCGCCTGGTTCTCGCGGCGACGCTCAGCCTTTCTCTATCGGCACAGTTCGAGGCGCCATCCTCCGCGCCGCCGGTGAAGGACGCAGTGCGCTTTGAGGTGAGCGAAACCCTCTTCACGGCACTGGCGGCGATTAATGCGGCGGGCTACGACGAGGATATCGACAGCACGGCCAACCACCCTGCCCGGAGGTGGGTGCGCGAACAGCTTAAGAAGAAGAACCCCGCGCTGCTCGCGGATATTAAGCGCTTCTACGAAGAGCATCGCAAGGCAAACTGGCAGGAGGAGTTCAGCCAGTATGTCTCTTTCGCACTGTTGAATCAGGGCCCGCCGGGCTTCGAGCCTCTGTTCATCTGGAATGAGATGCCGCCGGACACGCAAGAATTGCGGGGATTCGAGGCGTTCATGAAACTCTTCTATGAGGAGGCGGATGTTCCTTCTTTGTGGCGGGAGGTGGAGCCGCAGTTCGAACCCCTGCTTGCGAAGTATCAACCGCAGGTGGCCGACACGATATTGAAGTCGAACGCCTATCTGCGTAACCCCACGAGCGGTGTCACCCAGCGCAGTTTCCAGATTGTGCTGGATCTGATGGGCGCGCCCAACCGGGTGGAGACTCGGGCGTATGACGATCTAGTATTCTTCGTAATCACGCCGACTTCCGAGTTTCCGCGCGACCGTCTGCTGATCGCCTATCTACACTATCTGGTTGACCCCGTGGTGTACCGCTTTCATCAGGAGCTCGAACCGAAGCGGGCGATCGGCGATTTCGCTCTGCGGGCTCCCGCGCTAAGCATGGCCTACAAGCAGGATTTCACGTTGCTCGCTTCCGCGAGCCTGGTGCGGGCGATTGCCGCGCGAATCGACCCGATGCCGGCTTCCCAGCGCGAAAAGATGGTCCGCGATGCCACACAGCAGGGCTTCGTGCTCACGCCATTCTTCTATGAAGAGCTATTGAAGTTCGAGAAGCAGCCCGCCACGCTGCGCTTCTATTTCGAGGAGATGGTGAAGAACCTCGACATCTACAAGGAAAACGAGAGGCTCAAGAACGTCACTTTCCTTGAGAACGAGCAGCAGAAGGTCATCCGGGAGGCGCGGACAATTGAGCTGAGCGAGGCACAGAAGCGGCTGGAAGAAGCGGAAGCACTGCTCTATGAGAAGAAGGATTACGCGGGCGCCAAGGCAATCTATTTGGAGCTTTCCCAGAATACCGCGCAGCGGACGATGCAATCGCGCGCGTTCTTTGGGCTGGCCCGCATTGCCGTGCTGGAACGCCAGACGGAAGCGGCGATTCAGTT
>JADYZL010000513.1 GCA_020853155.1 Bryobacterales bacterium | reverse complement strand
CCGCCGCCCACGACAGAAATCCGCAGCCCGGCGGGCTTCGGTTCCTGGGTGTCGAGAATCGTTCTCACTTTGTCGATTGCATTTTCAGTCAACTGGATCATGAACCTATACTCCTACGGACAGTATCCACCCGTCTTTTCAGTGTAGCGAAATGCGAGGCGATCGCCAAGCGCCTTGCCCGGCCGGGGCCGGTGGAACCCAGCCTGGAATGCAAGATGAGCCGCGATTTCAGGAAGTTCCGAAAATCTGCTATCCTCGCTGCCAGCGGGAATCGTCCGCGCCGATCCGGCGTGGATGGCATCTTATAGATAACCGCAACGCGTGGGCTCATGCGCGCGCCTCTCCCGGCGGCTTTTCCGGAAACGGACAGGGCTGGCAGCGGAATGAAACCCGAAACTGGGAAGATGCGTCGAACGACCATGAGCACGATGACCGGAGCAATCACCGTTCCATCCCACGCGGCGGCGACGAAATCGAAAGCGCGCGTGGACTATCCAAAGACCGAAGAAGCCGCACTGGTTCGCCGGGCTCAATCCGGTGACGAATTGGCTTTTCAGAGCATCGTGGAACGCTACCAGGCGAAGGTATTCTCGATCATCTACGGGATTCTCCGGAATCACAACGACGCCGAGGATATCGCCCAGCAGGTGTTCTCCAAGGTCTATTTCTCCCTGAAGAACTTCGACTTCCGCAGTTCTCTGCTCACCTGGGTCTACAAGATCACGGTGAACGAGTGCTATGACTACCTGCGCAAGAAGAAGGTCCGCAAGCTGGTGTATGAGAGCGATTTTTCCGAAGACGACGCCATGCGCATGGAGAACACGGACATCGCCAAGGATAAGGGCACCCCGGTGGATACGACGCTTGCGCGCCGGGATTATCTCTCAAAGCTCCTCACCAAGCTCACGGAGGAAGAGCGCACACTGCTGCTGATGAAGGAAGTGGAAGGGCATTCCGTGGAGGAATTGGCGGACATGACCGGAATCAATGAGAATACGATTAAAGTCAAACTCTTCCGCGCACGCCAGAAGCTGGTGAAGGTCGCGGAGCGCATGGGAGTGGTTCCGTCGTTCGTGAGGAGCTAGCCGGATGGTTACGGCCCGATTTCAGTACGGAACCGGGCCTTCTGAATGGGAGGGCTGTGAGATGTCCGGCTTGGGCGTTCGAATGAGTACTTGTGAGGTCGGGAGTCATGGGTCGCAATCGAATGGATGAAGAGGCTTACCTCGCCGGGTTGCCTTTGGAAGATCGTAGAACGGCAATCGAGGGGATAGAGGCCGGCATGAACCAGAAAGAAGTGCAGTTGATGTGCGAGCAGGCACGCTTTCTTCGCGATATGCGATGCCCGGACGACGTATGCCTGCGCCCAGGCTTCGCATTGCGGGTGATGGCCCGCATTGAATCGGAGAAGCCGGCAAGCATCTGGGATCTGTTCGTATCGCCCGCCCTCTCGAAGAAACTGGCGTTCGCTTCTCTGGCGTTGATGGCGATGCTGGCCGGTTTCGTGGTGGCGCGATCCGCCGAGCAGACGATGATGACGGTGGAAACGCAGCGAGTGCTCATGGAGCCGGAACACCCCGGCAATCTGGGGACGGACCCAGTTCGAGACCGCCAGAATATGCTTGTGACGCTGGCCAATTATCAGGGAGTTGAATAGTGTCGGGCAATCACTATTCCTGGAGCAACCCGCGTGTGTTGCTCACCTTTTCGTTGATCTTCCTCTGTGGCGCTCTCGTGGGCGCAATCGCCATCACGTTCACGCAATCGCCGAGCTTCGTCGCGTCCTCGCCGCAGGAACTCAGCCGCGAAATGACGCTCTCCCGGCTGACCACCGAGCTGAATCTGACCGCGGAGCAGCAGGAGCGTCTGCGCGTGGTGCTCGACGACTATTTCCAGTACTATCACGCCTTGCAGGATCAACTCGATGAGGTGAAGGCTTCCGGCCGCGAGAAGATCACGCAACTGCTCACGGATAAGCAGAAATTGAAGTTCGAGAAGATGCTCAAAGAGGCGCTTGCAGACCGGCCTTAGCGCTCAGCCCTCTTCCCTTCCCTACCTTCCAGCCCATACGGCGGCGCCTGCGCGCACACCAGCTCACAAAAAGAAGTCCAAACGCCGCCCGGTGGATCCAATATCTTATGGCTAACACCGAAACCAACCCCAAAGAACTCGCCGTGGGCGGGAAGGCCCCGGAAATCAAGCTCCAAACGGACGACGACGGCACGTTCAAGCTCTCTTCCCTGAAGGGGAAGAAAGTCGTCCTCTACTTCTACCCCAAGGCGGATACCCCCGGCTGCACCACCGAATCCTGCCAGTTCCGCGATACCAAGAGCGAGTTCGAGAAGCTCAACGTTGCGGTGATCGGCATCTCGCCGGATGAGCCCAGCGCGCAAGCGAAATTCAAGAGCAAGTTCGACCTCACCTTCCCTCTTCTCGCCGACACGGAGAGGACGGCCGCCAACGCTTACGGAGTGTGGGTGGAAAAGAACATGTACGGCAAGACGAGCATGGGGATTGAGCGTTCGACCTTCGTTATCGGCGAAGACGGCAAGATCCTCAAGATCTACCGCAAGGTGAAGGCGGACGGCCACGCGGAGCAGGTGCTCGCGGACATCCGGGCGATGGCGTAACATTGCCGCCGGTTCAGAGAGCGGCGCGCCGCCGGAGTGGACACGTTGGCGGCGTGCCGCTTAGCTCCGGTTCCCGGCGGCTCGCTTGCGGCGCTCATCCATTGTGATGCGCTTGCGCCCGTGCGATCTGGAGCGCTTCGAGCAGCATTTGATGGGTGTACCCCCATTCGTTGTCGTACCAGCTCATCACCTTCACCAGATCGCCATCCACCACCTGCGTCATCGACAGATCCACCGTGGACGCCTCCGTGCGCCCGATGATGTCTGAGGAGACGATGGGGTCTTCGGTGGCATCAAGGATGCCGCGGTAGCGATCGGTATTCGCCTCTTCGCGGAAGATTCCGTTCACTTCCTCGACAGTCGTCGCGCGGCTGGTGAGCAGGACGATATCCGCGATAGAGCCCACGGGCACGGGCGCTCTCACGGCCGCGCCGTCGAACTTTCCCTTGAGTTCGGGCAGCGCCTGCGTGGCGGCGATTGCCGCCCCCGTCGAGGTGGGCACGAGATTCGCGGCCGCCGCGCGGCCCCGCCGGAACTGCTTATTCGGCCCATCCACGATGCCCTGGCTCGAAGTATAGGCGTGAATGGTGGTCATGACCGCCTTCCGCACGCCGATTCGCCGGTTCATCACTTCCATCACCGGCGCAATACAGTTGGTGGTGCAACTGGCGCAGGAGATGACGCGCTTCCCATCTCCCGTGGCGGTGTTCACGCCGTGGACCACGGTGCCGATGTCATCGCCCTTCGCCGGAGCGGAAAGGATCACGGTGTGTGCACCCGCAACCAAGTGCTTCACAAGGTCTTCCCGCTTCCGGAAGGCCCCGGTGCATTCGAAGACCACGCCGACGCCGAGCTTCTTCCAGGGCAGCAAAGAGGGGTCCTTCTCATGGAACAAGGGAACCAGACGCCCGTCCACACGCAACCCATCCGCGTCCGCTTCCACCTTTCGTTTATATCGCCCGTAGACGGTATCGTAGTTCAGAAGGTAGGCGAGGTTCGCCGCGGGGATCAGATCGTTCACACCCACCAGGTTCAACTCGCTCTCATCCAGAATCTGTTTCATGGCGGCCCGGCCGATTCTGCCGAGTCCATTAATGGCTACATTCATTTTAAGCGTCTCCTCGCACCGGCCAACCGCGCTCGCGGCGATGGGATTGCCTGCGTTGCGAGATCCGGGAGACCTCCACGTTGACCCATGCACTCGTGGGAGCGCATGCGCTTCCGCTTCGTTTCGCCCGCCGCATGCGCTCGTAAGGCAGCCGGAAACGGCGGCTTCGCGCTAATATCAGGAGTTGCGGCCATCGCCGCAAGCCAAGGAAATACCTACAGTGCCGGAACCTATGAAGCTTTGGGGTGGCCGTTTCGCCGCCGGACCCTCTGAATTGTTCGACCGCTTTTCGCGGTCACTCCACTTTGATCGCAAGTTGATCCAGGCCGATGTGCGCGGTTCGAAGGCCTTCGCCAACGCACTCTTGCGGATGGGCATTCTCAACGACGACGAGCACCGCCACATCTTTGCCGCGCTGCAGCGCATTGAAGCGGAATCGCGCGAAGAGGCGTTCTTCGCGGACGCAACGGATGAGGACGTCCACACACTGGTGATCCGCAAACTCCATGAGTACGCGGGCGCGGCTGCCGAGAAGATCCACACCGGGCGCAGCCGGAATGAGCAGGTATCGCTCGATATGCGGCTCTGGCTGCGAGAGGAAATTGACGCCACGCGGCATCAGGTTACGAACCTGATCGAAGCTTTGCTGAATCTTGGGGAACGCTACCCCGATGCGGTCATCCCCGGTTTTACCCATCTGCGGCGCGCGCAGGCCGTGCTTTGGCCGCACTATCTTCTTGCGTACGTGGACATGCTTGAACGGGATTGGCAGCGGCTCACGGAAGCGCGCGGGCGCGTGAACGTCATGCCGCTTGGCTCCGGCGCGCTCGCCGGTAGCGGATTTCCCATAGACCGGGAGCAGATTGCCCGCGAACTGGAGTTCGACACCACTACTACCAACAGCATGGACGTTTCGGGAGACCGGGATTTCGTCCTCGATTATCTTTACGCGGCCAGCACCATCGCCCTGCACCTCTCCCGTCTGGCCGAGGATTGGATTCTCTATTCAAGCGACGAGTTCGGCTGGCTGGAACTGAGTGACCCGGTGACGAGCGGCTCCAGCCTGATGCCGCAGAAGAAGAACCCCGATTCGCTCGAACTCATCCGAGGCAAAACGGGGCGGGTCTTCGGCAGCTTCTCCGCGCTCTACGTCCTGATGAAGGGCTTGCCGATGACGTACAACCGGGACATGCAGGAGGATAAAGAGCAATTGTTCGACGCGGCGGAGACCGTCCAGCTCTCGCTCGCCATGGCCACGGAAGTCGCCCGCGGCGCAACGCTTCGCCCGCTGGTTGCGGAGGAAGCGGCGGCGGAAGGGTGGCTGGTGGCCACGGACTTGGCGGAAGCACTCGCCCGGGAAGGGTATCCCTTCCATTCCGCCCATAAGCTGGTGGGCCGCCTCGTGCTGCACAGCGTGGAGACCGGCAAGAAACCCGGCGATTGGACGGCCGAAGACCTCGCCGCGTTCGCGCCCGAGTTTCGCCCGGAGCACGCGGCGCTGCTCGACCCGCGCGAAGGGATGAAGACGCGGGAAGCGAAGGGCGGCACCGGACCCTCCGCCGTGCGCGCGGCCCTTGCGAACGCCCGCGCGCGCCTCGCCGCGATGCGGGAGCGCACGCCCATTCACTAGGCGTTGGAAACAATGCGATGAAAGTCTTCCGGCAGGGACAGATCCTCAAAGTGATCCAGAGCAAGCCTGTCTACACGCAGGAGGAACTGGCGCGCGAACTCGCGGAACTTGGCATCCCCGCGACGCAAGTGACGCTTTCGCGCGACCTCCGGGACCTCGGCCTGGTGAAGACGAAAGACGGCTACGTACAGTTCCAGGAGCTTCCGGAGAAGGCGGCTCACCTCGAAGCAGCAGTGAATGGATACCTGCTCGATATCCGCCCCGCCGGGAATCTGCTGGTGCTCAAGACCTCCGCGGCGCACGCGAACTCGCTGGCGATCGCGATCGACAATGCGGATCCGGACGGCGTGGCGGGCACCATCGCCGGCGACGATACCGTCTTGGTGATTTGCGTGGACCTCTCCGCCGCCGCCGCGTTCCACGCCCGGTTGATGGAGATGCTTCAAGGCTCCGAGTAGCACGCCGCGCTTCCGGATCAAACAGGAAGAATTCGCCCCGATAGGCGGCGTTTCCCGCATCTGCGCTGTTTCGCGTGAATCCGAAGCTCTGTGTGGAACTTCTTTGGGCGTCCGCTTCCCGTAGGCAGCGTGGCGCCGGATTTCGAGGCGCTGGACGAAACCGGGCGCTCCGTGCGCCTTTCGGAGATGCGCGGGCAGCCCGTGCTTCTGGTCTTCTATCCGGCGGACGGCACGCCGGTTTGCCGCAAGCAGCTCTGCGAGATCCGCGATTCCTGGGATGCATTCGAAGTGGCGAATGTTCGCGTCTTCGGAGTAAATCCGGCCGGCGCGGAAAGCCACCGGCGCTTTGCCGCCGGGAACCGTTTCCCCTTCCCGATTTTGGTGGATAGTGGCCAGAAGATCGCCAGACTGTACCGGGCAAACGGATTGTTCGTGAAGCGCACCGTGGTGCTGATCGACGCCTCGGGAACGATTGCCTTCGCCGAGCGGGGCATGCCCTCCTCCGCAACCATCCTTCACGCGCTTTCGCCTCGCGAACCCAATCGCCGATTGACCGCGTTGTGATCTAATTGCCGTGGGAGACTGCCGCGCGCCACGCGTGGTCCCCGATTTCCAGGCAGGGTTCTATGCTTGCATTTCTATTACTCGCGTTGACCGTGAACGCTTCGTTTGAATCCGGCTCGCTCAAGAGTTCGGAGGTGAAGTCTCCCACGCATGTGGTGGCAACCATCCAGGGACAGGCGGATGCGGCGGGGCGGAATTACCAGCCAAGCTGGTTCTATTTCTCGATCGGAGGGCTCGAAGATCCCGCGGTGAAGGGACGCGAAGTCACGGTGGACCTCGCGGGGCTCGAGGGCGAGTATAACTTTCAGCCGCACGACGGCAGCGGGGATCGCAACGTCCACCCCGCTTATAGCTATGACAACCTCCACTGGCGCTACTTCGACAAGACGGAGTGGCTCGAAAAGCCTTCACGGATCCGGGTGAAGTTCAAACCGGAGGGCGAGCGAATCTGGATCGCGCGCACCCCGCCCTATACGCTGGCGCAGCTCGATTCGCTGCTCCGTTCGATTGAGGGCCGGCGCTGGGTGACGGTGCGGGAGTTTGGCCGCAGCGTGCAAGGGCGGCCGCTGCAGCAGATCACCATCACGGACCCGGGCGTGCCGGTGGAGAAGAAAAAGACCGTTTGGATCCTGGCGCGGCAACACGCCTGGGAATCCGATACTTCCTGGGTGTTCGAAGGCGCGGCCCGCTTCCTCTCTGGTGCGGATCCAGCCGCAGCCGATCTCCGGCGTCGCTACGTCTTCCAGATGATGCCCACCCTCGACCCCGATGGTATCGCGGCGGGTGGTGTGCGCTTCAACCGCAATGGCTATGATTTGAATCGCAACTGGGATGTGGAGGATGCCCGGCTCATGCCCGAGATCGCCGCCACGCGGAAGGCGGTCGAGAGCTGGATCGCGGAGGGGCATTCCATCGATTTCTTTCTGACGATACACAACACGGAGTCGGCGGATTTCCTCTCTGGGCCGGTGGGGGCGCACGGTTCACATGCCAAAGAAATCGGGGAACGGCTAAACGCGCTCCTGAAGTCCGCGACGCATTTCAGCCCCACGGGCGGCGTGCGGGATAGCGCCGCGGGCGAGAAGGCCCCCGGGCGCTTGACCGTGGATCGCTGGGTGTTCGAGAAGACGGGCGCGCCCAGTTTTTTGATGGAGTTGATGACGAACCCGAGCCCTGCTTTCGGACGCCCCGCTCTCACGAGTGACCGGCTGAATTTTGGCGGGGCACTCGTGCGCCTGATCGATGAGGCCCTTACGAATGCACCGGCAAGTTCAAGCCACTACAGCACGCCCATGCGGGAACGCTTGAATGCCTATGAAGGGACGCTCGAGCGCTGGCTGCAGGATGACATCGTGAACGGCTATGCGGCCCGGCAAGCCAAGCTGTGGCATCGCGATTATTCGAGCGTGGAGGCCTATCTGAAAAGCGTCGAGCCGAACCGCGAACGCTACCGTGCGATGTTTGCGATTCCGGGCGTGAAGCCAACCGGCGCGCCTCACCGTAGGCCCTTCACGCGTATTTCCGGCATCCGCGCGGAGTGGGTCACCGTCCCTCTGAGTGGCGGGATCACCGCGGAAGGACTGCTGGCCATGCCCGCCAGCGCGAGTGGCAAAGTGCCGCTCATCATTGCCCAGCATGGCATCGATAGCTATCCCGAACGGGTTTTCGGACTGGAGGACGAGAGCGGCGTTTACAAGGCGTACGGGAGAGCGTTAGTCGAGCAGGGCTTCGCCGTGCTGGCGCCGATGAATCTCTCATCGATTGAGCGGCGGAACCGCGTGGAGCGCCTGGCGCGCCTCGATGGAACCTCTCTCGCGGGAATCGAGTTTGAGCGGATGAAGCTGCTGCTTGACACCGTGCTCGAAGATCCCACGATTGACCAGAACCGGATCGGTTTCTGGGGCATCAGCCTCGGCGGCATGGCCGGCATGTACTGGACGCCCTTGGAACCGCGCATCAAGGCCTCGATTATCACCGCATGGTTCAACCACCGGCGCAACAAGATGGCCATCCCCGATACGCGCTATTCGGTGTTTCTCGATACCACCGAGGAATACGTCTTTCTGCGTGGCTGGCTGACGGAGTTCACCGACAGTGATGTGGCGAGCCTGATCTGCCCGCGCCCGTTGATGGTGCAGCACGGCAAGAAGGATGGCATCGCCTACTGGCCGCAGGTGGAGGAGGAGTTCAGGGCGGCGCAATCGCACTACGAGAAGCTTGGCTTCGGGGATCGTGCGGAACTCGTGATGCACGAGGGCCGGCATGAGATTGAACTTCCAAGCGGACTCGCATTCCTCAAGCGGTGGCTTGGCGCGAACAGTGGAAAGTGATTCCAGGCGAAACGGCGTGCGTACATACAGGGACACTCCTCGAATCAGCACAAGAAAGGCATCCACGGGACTAGTGTAAAGTTTTTCACTCTTTTGTGTTGCAAACGCGAAAAACTGTCGTATTCTGCTTGAGGAGGGGTTCGGCGCCACCGGTCGTTCGCTCTTCAATTTCGAACTTGAACTGGAGACTTACCCGATGACGATTGGACAAGGAATGGCTCAGGAACTGGAGCATTCAGCGATTTCCGCGCGCAAAGTGTTGGAGCGGATTCCCGCGGAGAAATTCGATTGGACGCCGCACCCGAAATCGATGACCTTTCTCAAACTCGCCTCGCACGTAGCCGAGTCGCTTGGCTGGGCCGCGTACACGCTGGATACGAGCGAACTGGACGTCGAACCCGTTGGCGGACCGAAATTCGAGTCATACGTCGCGAAGAGCGTTCCGGAACTTCTCGAAACCTTCGACAAGAACCTGGCCGTATCTATTCAAGCGCTCAAGAATGTCAGCGACGCAACGTTGATGGAGACCTGGACGATGAAGAAGGCGGGCGAGGTGATGTTCAGCTTCCCCAAGCTGATCATCATGCGCAGCTTCATCCTGGATCACCTGGTACACCACCGGGCGCAATTGGGTCTTTATTTGCGGCTGAACGAGATCTCCGTGCCTGCGATGCTGGGCCCGTCGGCGGACGAGGAGAATTAGCTCGCAGCGCGGCCGCGATGCGGTTCAATACCACAAGCGCCACACTGCTAAGCAAGTGGCCGGCAGGCAGTACGCGGCCGGCCACTTCATCACCCAAATCCAAAGCCGCCTTGCTCCGCGCCGCCGCTATTTGCAACTCTGGATGGCAGAAGGGGGACACCTCACATGGAGCGACGCGAGTTTGTGCAAGCCGGCATTGGTGCTGTTACGGGGATCAGCGCGGTTACGGGGATCAGCGCGGCGGCGGGGGATGCCATGGCGCAAGACGGCGACAGCGCATCCTTGCCGCTGCTGAAACCGGAGCGTTTGCGCCCCGGCATGACCGTTGGCGTCGTTGCGCCGTCGAGCCCCGCCGACGAAGACGAGACGGTGCGATACGGCCTCGAGCTCGTCGAAAGCTTCGGCTTCAAGGCGAAGGCGGGGGAGAATCTATTCGCGCGGACGCAGTATCTGGCGGGCCCGGATGCCGCTCGCGCCGCCGACCTGAACGCGATGTTTGCAGACCCCGGCGTGGGCGCGATCATGGCTTTGGCGGGCGGTTATGGAGCGATGCGGATTCTGCCGTACCTCGATTACGACGTCATCCGCGCTAACCCGAAAGCGCTCATCGGTTATAGCGACATCACGGCGCTCCATTGCGCCCTGCATCGCAAGTGCGGGCTCATCACCTACCACGGCCAGACCGCGCTCAGCCGCTTTACCAGCTACAGCATTAGCGAATTCCAAAAGGTGCTCATGCAGCCGCGGGCCAATCTACGGATCGGCGCGCCCCCGCCGTTCGATGCCGGGCCGGGACGTGTAGAGCGGGAAAACCGGATCACTACCTTCCGCCCCGGCGTCGCGCGCGGCCGCCTGACCGGGGGGAATCTCACGCTTGTCTCCTGCCTGATGGGCACTCCCTACGAACCGGACTTCACGAACCGGCTGGTCTTTCTCGAGGACGTCCACGAGAAACCGTACCGGGTGGACCGCATGCTCACCCAATTGCTTCTCTCCGGGAAGTTGGCCAAGGCGGCCGGGCTCATTTTCGGTAAGTTTACCGATGCCGAGGATACGGGCAATACCTTCAGCCTGGAGCATGTGCTTCGCGATGCGGCATCGCGCCTGGAAATCCCTTGCGCCCGCGGGCTCATGATTGGCCACGTCGCGGACCAGACCGTGGTCCCCATTGGAGTGGAAGCAGAGTTCGATGCGGGCAGCGGCCGGCTCACCCTGCTTGAGTTGCCGGTGCGATAGGGTGCGCCGTGCTTAGTATTGTACGGGGATCTCTTCCGGAGGCCCGCTCAGCGGGAAGCGGTAGGCACTCTCGATCCACAATCCCGGCACGGCCTGGTTCGCATCACCGAAGAGCACGACGTTGTCGCCCATCTCATCGGGCGAGCGATCCGATGGGCGCACCGTTTGCGCCTGCAAACCATGCAACCAGCCGCAATGCGCCACGGCCAGCCCCACACCGCGCGCCACGGAACAATCCTGGCCATCGTTGAGTTCGAGCCACATGGAGATCGGCCGGTTGCCGCCTTGGGTGAGCGCGGATTGCACGGCGGGCGCGGCATAAATCTTATCGAGAAACTGCCGGCTGCCGGGGTTGTGCGGCGAGAGGTCGCAAAGCGCCAGCACGTGCATCAGGCGGATCTTGACGACGAACTTCTGCGCGAACGAGAAGCTGGCCACCGGCATGTTGGTGGCGGTGTTCATCATCACTCCAGGCTGGTTCGCCGTATAGTGCATGAGTTCGTTCACGAGCGCCGATTGCTGGCCGGCGCAATAGATTGCTCCGCGATTCCCGATTGTGGGTATTTTCGAGATTCCCGAGAAGCGATTGTTGTCCGTGCTTCCATCCCGCACCACCAACGCCTGGTTTGCGGCAAGGCGCGGGAAAATGCCGTTGGAATTCAGCGCCATGTACTTCAGGTCCGCTGCCCGGTAAAGCCACCGCTTCGGATCGATATGCTCCGTGGGCGCTTCCCGCCGCGCAAGCAGCTTCGCGGTCTCCTCATAGACTGCCTTCAGAACATGCGGCCGTTTCACGCTGGGCATGAACGCACTCTCCCCTCGCCAAACTCAAGCGAGATTCGTGCGCGAATTGGAACACACCCGCCGCAATCCGGTTAGGGAAGCCGCTCCACGCGCATCCCGTTCGAGATAGCCTCTAAGAATGCATCGCCGGACGTTTGTCTCCCTCATGGCATCCCCCTTTGCCGCCCGCGCCGCTCCGGCTTGGCAGGACGGTCTGCAAGGGAAGATAGCCGGTTATTTGAAAACCCTGCGGCGTCCCGAGGGAGCATACGGCTGGCGGGGAGATGTCACCGCGCAAGTAAGCCCCACGTTCGGCGTGGTGGGGAGCTACCGCCTTCTTGGCCTGCCGGTTCCCGAATCGCCGCGCGTGGCGGAGTTCGTGCGGACTCATTATCCCGTGGCGGAGCGGCGGCGCACGGAGCGGCCCCTGTGGCGATTGGATTTCGAGCAGATGCAGACCTTGCTTTGGCTTGATGAACCGATCGAGAGCTTTCGCCCGCTGGCGGAAAGTTGGCGGAAGCCGGCGGACTTCACGACGAACTACGAACTCGGGGGCAATCCCGTGTTTCAGCATCAGGCCATGGCCGTGCGGGTGCGGCATCACTTGAAGCTCTCGCCTTCGGAGGAAGACGGCGCCTGGCGCGAATACTTCCAAGCGCGCCGCCGCTCGAACGGCACGTTCAACAACACCCCCGCTGCCGATGGCAGCGATGGGCATGTGATGAACACGCTCTGGGGCTTGCTCGCTTTCGAGTGCCTGGGGTTGGCGGCAGCGCCGGGACCGGAACTTGCCGCCTGGGTCCGAAGTTGCCAGCTTCCTTCCGGCGGCTTCACCTATGCGCCGAACGCCAGCATCGGCGGCGTGGACGACATCGCCTATACCTGGGCCGCGCTACAGGTGCTGGAGCGGGCGGGCGCCACGGCACGGGATGCGGCCGGATGCCGCCGCTGGGTGGAATCCCTTCTAACGCCGGAAGGCGGCTTCCAGGACCGGCCCGGTGGAGAGCCGAATCCGATGGCGACTTACTACGCACTCGAATGTCTGCGGATGTTGAACCACGCACCAGGCGCATCGGTAAAGCCTGCCGCGCGGGCAAGGCGCTTTCCTGTTGAGACAGGCATGCGTGTGTTCAGCGCGCAGGTGCAAGCGCCGGGTTCCGGCAGCCCCCGGGAAGCGATACTGCTCGCGAAGGCGCTGGGCATTCGTCTATGGACAGCGAAGAACTCGCCGGAAGGATGGGTGCGAGAAGCGAGGAGAATCGCCACCGAGGAAAAGGCACAGGTCGAGTTCCACATCGCGAACGAAGAATACGGCACGTACGTGGAGCTGCCGGGGCTCGGATGTTATTCGCATTTGGTTGACACGCTGGCGCCATACGGAACAGATACCGGAACCCAGTTGCCGAAAAAGGGATTTCCCTACCCTTGGGAAACCTTTCGAGATGGCCGTCTGGCGAAGCTCCGTCAGGGCGGGGGCAGGCTGGTTTGGCAATTCAATGAGAACGAAGAATTGACGCGAGCGCTGCTCGATGAGGCCGTTGCGAAGGGCACCTATTCCGCCATCGCGGCCTTCCATTTCGGCAACGAGAATTTTCTGCACTCGCAACCCTTCCTCCACCGCTGGGCCGGCCGGCTTCCGTTTGTGGGCCT
>JADYZL010000512.1 GCA_020853155.1 Bryobacterales bacterium | reverse complement strand
TTCCACGTCACGCGCGACGCCGACATGGAGATTCAGGAACTCGAAGCGAGCGACCTTCTCGAAACGGTGGAAGAGAGTGTGCGGCAGCGCCGCTTCGGCAACGTCGTGCGGTTGCAGGTGAACGACCGGATGCCGGACGACGTGCTCCAGATCCTGTTGACCAACCTTTCCGTGGACGCGGTGGATGTGTACCGGTTGCCGAGTCCTCTAGGGATTTCGCGCATGATGGACCTCTACGCGATTGACCGGCCCGATCTGAAGGAAGCCCCCTTCTCTCCGCGTATTCCGCAGCGGTTGAATCCGAAGGCGGAAGACGAGGATATTTTTGCCGCCATCCGGCGGAACGATGTGCTGCTGCACCATCCATTCGATTCTTTCCAACCGATCATTCAGTTTCTGAGGCAAGCGGCGGCGGACCCGCAGGTGCAGGCCATCAAGATGACGCTCTACCGGGTGGGCCGCAATTCTCCCGTGGTGGAGGCCCTGCTTGAAGCGATCGAGGAAGGCAAGCAGGTGGCGGTGCTGCTGGAACTTAAGGCCCGCTTCGACGAGGAGAGCAATATCGAGTGGGCGCGCGCGCTGGAGCGGCAGGGCGTGCATGTGGTGTACGGATTGCTGGGCCTGAAGATCCATTCGAAGATCGCGCTGGTGGTGCGCCGCGAAGGGAACGTGATGCGGCGCTACATGCACCTGGGCACGGGCAACTACAACGCGGTGACGGCACATCTCTATACGGACCTTGGGCTATTCACCTGCGATGAGCAGATCGGCGAGGACGCGACGGATCTCTTTAACTACCTCACGGGCTACTCCGCGAAGGCCGATTACCGGAAACTGCTCGTGGCGCCGATCGACTTGCGCGCGCGCTTCGCCAAGCTGATTGAGCGCGAGATCGACCACAAGAAGCACGGCCGGCCCGCGCGGTTGATTTTCAAGATGAACGGGCTGGTGGATCGGGAGATGATCCGGCTGCTTTATGAAGCGTCGAAGGCCGGCATCCGGGTGGACCTACTGGTGCGCGGGGTGTGCATTCTACGGCCGGGTCTCGCGGGGGTGAGCGAAAACATCCAGGTGATCAGCATCGTCGGGCGATTTCTGGAGCACAGCCGCGTGTTCTTCTTCGAGAACGGGGGCAAGCACGAGGTGTATCTGGGCTCCGCCGACCTGATGCCGCGCAATCTGAACGAACGGGTGGAGACGGTATTTCCGGTAGAAGACGCCGAGATCGTCCGCTATCTGCGCGAGGACGTGCTGGAGACATATCTCGCCGATAACGTGAAGGCCCGTCTGATGCAGCCCGATGGAAGCTACATCCGCAAGCTCCCGGTGGCGGGCGAAGCCGCGGTGAATGCGCAGCAGGCATTGCTCGCGCGGCGCAAACAGGTGAATTCGCTCTAGGGCGCCGCCATGGCAAGGGACCGCCGCGCCTCGTTTTCCCCAGGCCTGGTTCTGGATGTACTGGTGGTATTTTTGGGCGCATTCCTGCTGTTCCAGATCCAGCCCATGATCTCGAAGTACATCCTCCCGTGGTTCGGGGGAGCGCCTTTGGTGTGGGCCACGTGCCTGATGTTCTTTCAATTGATGCTGCTGGCGGGCTACTCCTACGCGCATCTGCTCGTCTCGCGCGTACACCCGCGGGGCCAGGCGATGCTGCACGGCGCACTGGTGGTTCTCTCGCTCATGGCGCTGCCGGGAATTCCCGCGGATTCCTGGAAACCCACGGGCAGCGAACTCCCTACAGCGCAGATTCTAGCCATGCTCGCGGCGAGCATCGGATTGCCGTACTTCGTCCTTTCGAGCACTTCGCCGCTGGTGCAGGCCTGGCTCGCGCGCTTTCGCCGCGACATCGTGCCTTACCGGCTGTTCAGCCTCTCAAACCTCGCATCGATCTTCGGGCTGCTGAGTTACCCGTTCCTGATCGAACCCGCGATCGGGCTGCGGCAACAGTTCAACGCGTGGAGCGCGATTTACACGGCGTATGCCATCGGTATGCTGGCGCTGATCGCGTTTACCTTCTCGAGGAGGCGGGCGGCTGCGACTGCCGCCGGGGGCGAAACGGCGCACATGGAGGAGATGGAAGCCGCCCGACCAACTTGGAGGACGCGCTTCACGTGGCTGGGATTCGCGGCGTGCCCCAGCCTGCTCTTTTTGGCCGTGACCAATCATCTCACGGAAGATGTGGCGCCGGTGCCGTTTCTCTGGGTGCTGCCGCTCGTGATCTACCTGCTGACGTTCGTGATCTGCTTCGAGTTCCCGGACCGGCTGCCGCTCGGGCTGCTGCGATGGGCGGCGGTGGTGCTGGTGGTGGCGCTGGCGCTTTCGTTTGTGATGCCGCTGCTCGTGACGAGCTATGTGCCGGAGATGGCGCTCTATTGCACGGCGCTGTTTGTAATGGGTCTCTTCTGCCATGCGGAGCTTTACGCGCGCCGTCCCGCGCCACGGCAACTCACGGCTTTCTATTTGATGGTTTCCGCGGGGGGAGCGCTAGGCGGGTGCTTCGTGGGTCTGCTGGCGCCGTTCCTCTTTTCAGGCTATTACGAGATATACGCGGGCCTGGCGCTGTGCGGCATGCTGGCGTTTCTGGTGGAGTTCGAGAATTCGAAACGCCGCAAGCACGGAAGATTTGAGCTTAGCCCCACCACCGCCGTCCCGCTGTTCGTAGCGGCTCTGGCCGGCGCGATTCCGTTTGCGATCGCCGGGGAGCCGCATTTGCGCCAGGAGCGCAATTTCTTCGGGGCGATCACTGTGACCGACATCGTTCCGAAAGCCGGCCCCGGCCTTGATGGCGACGAAACCTACCGCCGCCTGGACCATGGCAGCACGCGGCATGGCTTGCAGTTCGCGCTACCGCCGCAACGCTGCGAGCCAACGACCTACTATGGCCGCGAGGGCGGGGTTGGGCTGATATTAGCGACGCTGGAGCGAAGGAAGCCCGCACTGCGCGTGGGCGTGATCGGGCTCGGCGTGGGCACGCTCGCGGTCTACGCGCGACCTACGGACCGTTTCGTGTTTTACGAAATCAACCCGCTGATCGAGACGGTTGCCCGGGAGGATTTTTCTTATCTTGGCCAGTGCTCCACGGGCGCCATGGTGCGCATGGGGGACGCGCGGGTAGAACTCGAACGGGAGGCTCCGAATGGCTACGACCTGCTGGTGGTGGACGCCTTTTCCGGAGATTCCATCCCTACCCATTTGCTGACGCGCGAGGCCTTTCAGCTTTACCGGAAGCACCTCGCTCCGGGCGGGGTGCTCGCAATGAACATCAGCAACCGCTACCTGCAGCTATCGCCCGTGGTGGCGGCGGGCGCGGAGGCCATCGGCTTTCAAGCGAGGTTTATCCTCGGGCATGGCGACGAGGATCTCGGCACGTTCACCTCGAACTGGGCGATCCTCGCCGCCGATGCCGCGCTTTTCGATGCGCCCGCGCTTCGTCCGCATATCGAGGCCACGCCGCAACCGGCCGAAGCGATTCGCTGGACCGACGATTACAGCAACCTCTTCCGGGTGCTGCGGTGATTGTGGCGGGCCGCGAAGCTTACTTGTCCTCCGGTTTCACATTCAGGAAGCGGAGGAGCCAGGCCTGCACGGCGGCCACCTGTTCCGGAACATTGTTATGGCCGGTTTCGAGAGCCAGCAGCAACTCCTTGCGGCCCGGAATGACGTTGTAAGCGGCGTACATCGATGTGGGCGGACAGGTCTCGTCGTTGAAGCCCCAGGTATAGAGGCCGGGCACGTTCACCCTGCGGGCGAAATTCACGACGTCGTAGTACTGGGTGGTCTTGATCTTATCGGGCGAGCGATGGGCGCGCGGCCCCTCCGCGGCGCGGAACATGTGCGGCCAGCCGCCGGCACGATTGTGCAAATAGCCGGTAACATCGGCGAGCGCGGGATAGTAGGCGGCGAGTCCCTTCACGCGGGGGTCGAGCGCCGCGGTGACGATGGAGAGAGCGCCGCCCTGGCTGCCGCCGGTGACGACGAGATTCTGTCCGTCCCAATTCG
>JADYZL010000511.1 GCA_020853155.1 Bryobacterales bacterium | reverse complement strand
CCGAAGAGGAACTTCCTCTCAAGCAACATGCAAATAAGAGTGTTCCAATGTCACAAAAATGCGCGGAAGGTATTGCGCAAAAAACAAATCTGACGAAAAATGTAGGAAACACACTGCCATCGCAGGATGGCGAAATCTGTTGATTGGGAGAATCGTAATGGCAACAAAGAAACCGAATGATGCTCCGGCGCCCGCGGCTGCACAGGCAGCTCCGGCACCGGTAGCCAAGAAGGCTGCGCCAGCCAAGAAGGCTGCCGCGAAAAAGGCGCCGGCCAAGAAGGCTGCCGTAAAGAAGGCCGCACCGGCCAAGAAGGCGGCTCCCGCAAAGAAGGCTGCTCCGGCGAAAAAGGCGCCAGCCAAGAAGGCTGCGGTGAAGAAGGCCGCGCCAGCCAAGAAGGCGGCTCCCGCGAAGAAAGCGGCTCCAGCCAAGAAGGCGGCTCCGGCAAAGAAAGCGCCAGCCAAGAAGGCTGCCGCCAAGAAGGCAAAGTAACCGAACCCTGCTTCCAAAATTCACACAAGCCAAGTCATCGCCAGCTCGTCGCTCTCAAGGTAGCGGGCTGGCCTTTTTTCTTTTCAGCCGCGCGTCTCATGCGTGGACATCCCCGGCATCGATCAGGACGGGGGTTAATCGATCGTGAAGGGGAAGACGCTTTCGCTCGATTGGCCGGAGAGCCGGTCATGAGCGACGACGGCGATCGAATACTTCCCCTTGGATGTGCCGGGCCGAATCTCCAGGCTGAATGTGCCGGGCAGATAGCGCTCCGGATATTCCGGCCTTGCGTCTCTCGATATTGCACCGGGCTGCTCAAAGAGAACTTTGCCTTCCGCGTCGCGAACCTGCACGTCGCAATCAGCGTGAAAGTGGTTTTGATCCTCAATGCGGAATCCGGCCAGATCAAACTTCGCCCAGAGGGTATCTCCCGCGCGATACACACCGGCGGGTAGCGGAGAACGATCCTCCTGCCGCCGGTAGAAACCGAAATCAATGACACTCACCGATTCGAGCGCCGGCAGCCGTTTTCCATTCACCAGGATGCTCTCTTCGAAAACCGTTTCCTGCCGGCTCACCTCATCGCGAATCCGCAGGTGAATCCGCGTGGAGCCATACTCCGCCATGGCAGGGATCAGGAATTTGTAGTCCAACGTGGGCAGCCATTCCTTATCCTCTTTATGGACGGGTTCATCGAGTTCGCCCTTCTTCGTCCTGCCAATCACGAGCCCCCGGACATCGACCGCGCTCACTTCGTACGAGAGCTTCACGCGGAACTCCTGGTAGCTAATCTCGGCGATTCGGAAGCCCGATACCTTCGCGCGGAATACGACCTGATCTCCGGGTAGAAAAGTGATGGGCTGCGGCATTGGCGCGCCGCCATCGTAGCGGCTGAACGAGGTATAGGCGACGCGTAGTTCCCCGGTGGCGGCGTGGCTGAGGCTCTCCTGCGCGAATGCCCGCGCTTGCGGGAGGGAGAGCGCCAGCAGCAAGCAGACGATCGCCTGCATCCACCATTCGGCGCGAGCGCGCTCATGCCCGAATCCCGCTTCGAGATTGCTACGGAAGCGCACCAGACACCGCAGGCTGCGCGCCCTCGGGGCGAACCGGAATCTGGATGAGCGCCGCGCTGCCGCTTTCTCCGTCATAAAAGGCATCCGCCACCTGCAATTCATAGACGGCCTTGGGCACGTCAAAGAGTACCACTCCCTGTTTCGCATCCTTCGGTTCCAACTGACGCGCCATGCCGAGCCATTCATTGACGTCCGCGCCGTTGGCGACTTCCCCGTATTCCGTGCCGTTCGACGCGATCAACTTAAAGCTGGCCATTTCGGCCGGCCCGGCGCCTTCGTTTGCGGCGGCCACCCGGATGAGCAGAAACCGGTGCGTGGGGATGCGCGCCGTGGCCCCCTCTCCCAGCGCTTCCACCCAATCCGCGGCGAGCACAGTATAGGAAATCCCTTCCACCGTCAACTTCTGCCCCATCACGCCCCGGACGACGTGAGCCGATGCACTTCCCGCGCAGGAGACAAGCGCCAGTATGGACGCCAGCAGCACCGCGAAAATAGCCGAATGGAGGGCCAGGGGCCTTCCGCTACGAATCTGACGGAAGGGAGAGACCTGTTTCATTGCTTACCAACCTTTCGAAGGACAGTCCTGCCGCTTCAAGGGAGACCGCGTAACAAATGTGTATGGCTATTGAATATCACAAAACTCTCCGGAATCGCCCTCACGGCGCGCCGGCGCGTACCAGTGGGCCGGACTGCGGAACGTGAATCCGCGGCCGGGAAACGCGGAAGGCGCATTCTTCCGCCCGCAACCTCGCGGAGGGACCCCTTTCGCACGATCCATTCCGTAAGACGGCGAGCCGCCGATCCGGTAGACTGCAAGGATGCCTCAGGATTCTGACACTGGAAAAGGCCATTGGAGCGCCACGGAGCGAGAGAGCGTCCGCGACGCCCGCACGGGAGTGCGGATCCACCGATACACCAGCGCCCCGGCCATCAGCCATCCCACGTACTTTCTGCAAAGCTCCTTCACCACCGGGAATCGCCATCTCCTCTTCACGAGCTACCGCACGGGGAGCGCCCAGCTTTTCGAGGCCAGTCTGCCGGAGGGGGAGATCCGCCAACTTACGGATGGCCGGGCGATTCATCCTTTCTCCGCTTCGATCCACCCCGATGGCGAGACGGTATTCTTCGTTCGGGGAGGCGAGGTGTGGGGGCTCTCCCGTCGCGATTTGCGGGAATGGAGAATATTCGGCCTCGATGGAGCGCAGTTCGGAGAGGCGTCACCGGACCGGAAAGGCGAGTGGATCACGTGCGCGGTGAAACATCAGGGCCAGAACGGTCTTGCGGTGGGCCGCGCGAATGGAGAAGATTGGCGAGTGATTCCGTTCCCGCGCACGATTATCCACCCCCAGTTTCATCCGCTGGATCCGGAATGGCTGGAGTTCGCCGCGGACCCCGCCCCGCGCATGTTTCGCGTGCGCCGGGATGGCGCCCGGATGGAGTGCCTTTATGAGCACGGCAACGACGTTTTCGTGGTGCATGAGACGTTTCTCGGGGATACGGGCGACCTGGTCTTTACAATCTGGCCGGGGCAGTTGTGCCGGATGCCCTGGGATGCGCCGAGGGAGGCGGAAACCATTGCCCGCTTTCACGCGTGGCACATCACGCCGAACCGGGCCGGCAGCCGAATTCTGTGCGACACCAATCATCCGGACGAAGGCATCCAAGAGGTGAACGTGCGCAGCGGCGAGAGGGTGCTGCTGTGCGAATCCCT
>JADYZL010000510.1 GCA_020853155.1 Bryobacterales bacterium | reverse complement strand
GCGGCCCACGTCCAGGGGATCGAGACAATTTACCAGGAGCGCCATCTCGTGACTGCCGAACTCGGCCTGCGTGTGCGCCCGCGCCTGGCTTGGTTTAACAACGATGAGTCGAAAAGGGAGATGTACGGGTACGTCGCCCGGAGCTGCCGCGAGGGGCGTCTCGAACTGGAGGACCTGATCTCGGGTATGAGACGCCTTCCGGATGTGGATGATACGCAGATCGCCCGCCCGCTGGTTCCACCGCTTCCCGCGTTGAAGGGAAGCCCGATCCGCAATTGGTTTTTCACGGACAAACACGGGGACCCGATGATGATTCTTTCCCTGCATTCACCGAGCCTCTTTTTGCAGCGCTTCTTTGCCTCACCGCTCCAGCACATCGAAAGCTATTCGGTTGGCGGCGGCTCACGATGGACGATTGATGAATCGCCCGTCTATCAAGCCTTCCTCCACGATTCGGATACGCATCGCGTCGGCTGGGATGGATGGTGCGGCCATCTGATTCGGGACCTCGATTCCATGGGCGGCACGAAGCTTGAGAATACGGTGATCTGTCTGGAGAGCCCTGCCATCCGCGCGGCGATTGAAGAATACATCCGCATTAATATCCCGAAATTCAACAACAATCCTGATCTGCTCTACAACATTCTTGCCTACGAGCTAAGCTACATCTGCTATTGCGATCGCAGCCAGCACATGTTCCGTGAATGGCTCAAGAAGAAGCATGGGAGCATCGAGGCCGCGAATGAGAAATGGCGCGCCTCCTACAGGAGCTTCGACGAAGTGGTTGCGCCGCCGGTGAAGGACCAGCGGCCGCTGCCCGGCGTAAATCGTGGGCTCTGGTACGACTGGACCCGGTTTAACCAGGACCGTTTCACGGATCATCTCATCTGGGTGCGAGATCTGGTGAGGAAGATCGATCCATCGATTCCGCTGGCCGCGGGCGGCAGCTCCTACATGCTCTCCGGGGGCGCCGGCACTTCCGGGATCGACGAAGAACGCATCGTGAATGAAGTGGACGACCTCATTATCCACGAGGGCGGTGGATCCACGATGGGTCTGGATCTGCAACTCGCGTTCTCCAACAAACCCAAGCCGCTGGCCGATCCGGAGATGAATCTCGGCTCCGTGAAATATCTCATGCCGCATGTACTGCACGGAAAGTCGGTGGCGCAGTTGTGGCACTGGCCGGCACAACCCGGCCAGGAATTCCACAGCAACAACCGGACTTCCCTGGCGCATGGCTGGCAGTATACGGTACGCGACATCGGTGAACTGCTGCGAGCCGGGCTCGACATGCGGCGGTTGAACAAAGAGATTGCAGCATTCGTCGCCACGCAGCCAGAGGTAGCGATTCTCTATTCACAGACTTCCACTCTCCAACTGCCGGCCGAGATGCTGACCTGGGGTGTAACGCCGTATCTGGCGGAGCTGCGCAAGACATACGAGGCGGCCCTTCGCCTCGACTCCAAAATCACGTTCGTCACCGAGCGCCAGATCCGCGCGGGCCGCCTGGAGCGTTACAAGCTCTTGATCGTTCCCGCAGCAAGGAACTTGCCGGAGGATGTGGTTGCGAAAATCTGGGAATACGCCTCCGGCGGCGGGCATGTTCTGATTACGCCGGAATCCTTGGCGGGAGACGAGTACAACCGCCCACAGCCCTATCTGAGCCGGCTGGGAATCGAGATCGTTCGGACCCAGCAGCCGGAGGCGACGGCCGGCAGAGGATTCGTGCGAGGTTATGACCAAAGCTTCTCCCGCGAGGTATCCTTCGCGAAAAACGCCGCGATCGCGCTTCGGCCAGTCGCCGGGGGAGGGGAACTGACGTCGCTCGGGATACGCCAGACTATCGAGGCGGGCCCAAACGTGGAGCGCCTGTACAACTACCCGGATGGCGGCGCCGCTGTCGTGAGGGCGCCGCTTGGGAAAGGAACGGTGTACTACAGCGCGGCTTCCCTCGAGAGAGCGGCATATTCCCGGCTGCTTGACTCGATTTTTGATAAAGCGAAGGTACACAGGCCGGTGCGCATCGTCCCGGAAGACGGAACGACCGCGGTTGACATCGAGGCACGCTTCGTTGAAACGGGCGGGCGCAGGTTACTTTACATCGTGAACTTCGGTTCAAAACCGGCGCATCTACGCATCAACGCGCCCGCGGGGTACACGAACCGCTTGCATGAACTCCGCCAGGGCGCTTCGTCCGCCGGCGATCGAATTCTGGTTGAAGCCGGCGACACGAATATCTACGAGATGTTCTGAGGATCCGGAAGCGATTGCAAGGAAAGGAACCCGCGTGCGTCATCCGTTCCCGATCTTTGGAAGTGCGGTGAGCGGGCGGCGTCACGGAGGGTTGCTTGTGAAACTGGTTGAGGTCCCGGTTGGGTAAGCTCTGCGTTCCACCGGGTGTCGCGATCTGCCAGATTCTCGAGCACCGCATCCTTCTGCCGATTCGGCAGCGTGGAGGCCATCGCCTCATGCGGAAGCGCATTGCTGACAGCGGCGGTGAGGCTTGAGCCGAAACGATCCAGACTGGCTACTCGTTGCCGTAGACAGGGATGGAGGCGCCATGGATGAGGCGGGCTTCCTCGCTGCATAGGAAGAGAATGACGCGGGCGATGGCCTCGGGCTTGGGCCATTTCGAGAAGTCGGCGCCAGGCATCGCTTTCCGGTTCTCAGGGGTATCGATCATGCTGGGCAGGATCGAGTTTACGCGCACGCCCGTTCCCTTGAGATCCGCCGCGAGCGAAGCCATCATGGCGACAGCGGCCGCTTTCGAAGCGGCGTAGGCGGCGGCTCCGGCCGGATGATCGATGGCCGCGCTCCCAGCGGTGTTCACGATGGCTCCGCCGCCCTGCTTGAGCATGACCGGAACGACGGCGCGCGCCAGCACGTAGCCCGCGCGGAGGTTGAGATTCAGCATGGTTTCGAGCGACTGCGGTTCGGATTCCCAGAGGGGGGCTCCGCCGGCGTATCCACCCACCGTGTTGACGAATGCATCGATGCGCCCGTGGCTCGCGGCGACGTGCGCGATGAACTCAGCCACCGCGGCCTCGTTGGTCACATCGACGGAATAACCGGCGAGAGAAGAAGCGGCGGCCCCCGCCGAGGCCTTCAACTCCGCGAAGCCGCTTTCCTTGCGGTAGGGCACGATCACCTGGGCGCGTTGGCCGAGGAAGGCGAGGCTCACCGCGCGGCCTAATCCGCCGGTCCCCCCCGCGATGAGCACCGTGCGCCCGTTGAAGTCTTCCGGCATTCTCTCTCCTTTTCCGTACCCGCGCGGACGCGACCCCGACGCCAGGGCAGCGGACTCAATGTCACATCATGGCCTCGCGGCCGCAACGTGCCGAGGCTACTTTGACGGTAGCACCAGCCGCCTTCGCCTGGCTGCGCGGGAGTTGTGGAAACCAAAGAGCGCCTGCCCTGGGAAGGGAGGCGCTCTTTGGTTGCGAATGGCTTGAATGGGGGTTAGAAGACGAGCCGCAGCCCAATTTGGATCCTCCGCGCATAGTTGTTTACGGCGGTTACGCGGCCAAAGTTGGCGCTGGTGGGGTTGACATCGACGGCGCCAAAGTTAGGGCTGTTGAAGGCGTTCAGGGCCTCGGCTCGGAACTGGAGATTGACACGTTCCGTGATGGCCGTGCCTTTGATTACCGAGAAGTCGACCGCACTGAGAGGATCAAAGCGCAGATTCGAAAAGCGGAGCGGGAAGGTGCGCACATTGCTCACCAATTGCTGATTCGATACGGTGTTGAAGCCGGAAGTGTTGAACCATTTTTCCACGGTGGGTTTCTCCAGATCGAAGT
>JADYZL010000509.1 GCA_020853155.1 Bryobacterales bacterium | reverse complement strand
GATGGCTCGTTCCCAAAACCGCCCGAAGTTCCCTCACCGCCCAGGGATCCCGATTCCTGCTCATAAAGGTGAGACCGCGGAGAATGCGGCGGAGCGGCAACCTGGTATTCTGGAGCGCCGTGCCCACGGTGACGGTGAATTGACACCTGCAGAAGGAGCATCGCCAAACCCCGGCACGAACCCCACTCCTACCACCGTCGCGCGATCGAATCCGCCAGCACTTCTCAACCGACCCACATTTGGGACAGTAGACACCCTCCGGCCAGCGCACATGCTCCATTGCTAATCGAGCAGCTTCCTCACTCTCAAAGGCGAGTTGGGAGAATCCATCCAGTAGCTGTCCGTCGCACCTGGGGTTTGTCACGTTCCATTTGTCGGATATTTGCCTAGTAATGTCAATTCGTTGCATCTGGATTCTCGCGCTTACGGGTATCGTTTCCCCTACGATCGTGCGTTGTGAGACTTCCGGCGATTCCCGGGCGACCTCGGCGTTGATTGCCAGTTGCTAGTGATCAGGCGTTGGGCTGGAAGTCAGAAATGGGAGGGATCTGAGTGAAAACGAAGCGAATCGCATGGGGAGCCATGCTGGTGACGGTATTGTTCGCCTCCGGGCAAACGAAGGTGGATATTCAAAGGCAGTCGAAAGGAACCAGCTTTCTGGCCCCTCCTTTTGAGAAGCCCGTGAGGAGCGGAAGTTCCCTCCCGGTGGCCTGTGATACCGGGGAACTGTACTTTCTGACAACGGCCCCGGCTGGGGACAATCTATTTGTCTGTCATGCCTCGGGTCAATGGGCGCCTCAGGGCAGTGCGGGTTCCGCCAACATTTCCATCGAGAACAACGGGGCTCTGGTTGGGACGAGAAACAAGGCGAATTTCGTGGCAGGTGGCGGAATTGTGAACGCCGTCACGGATTCCGGATCGGGAATTGAGATCCAGACTTCGGTTGACACGGCAGTGATGTTGACGAAAGAACAGTTCCGAGCCGGCGCCGCCCTTGCGTGTGACGCGACTCAGGAATCTGCCGGCGCTTACACTTGTGCTATGTCGCCCACGCTCACCGGGTACCTGGAGGGAATGGTGGTGTATTGGGTGCCCAATTCGTCGGCGGCCGCCACGCCAGTCACGCTGAATATCGACTCCCTCGGAGCAAAGCCCATCTCGACGATGATGGATGGAATCAGCCTCTCCGCGGGACAAATCCAGGCAGGAGCCATGTATCCACTGTGGTACGACGGGGCAGGTTTCCGGCTCTTCCCGATCCAAGTCCCATCGGCCTATCAGACAACCGCATCGTTACAATCGGGCTCCGCCCAGTACTGCCAATCCGTAGGCACGTCCGGAACGGAGTTCACCTGTTCGCTCTCACCGCAACTGACGACCTATTCTCCGGGCATGGTTATCCATTGGCGGCCGGGCGTCGATGGGACAGGGGGACCTACGACGCTCGACATCGATTCGATTGGTGCACGAAGCCTCAAACTGGCTGATGGAACAACGGATCCAGGTTCGGGTTCGGTGAAGGCATTCGACCTCTATTCGATCTGGTACGATGGAGTGCAATTCCGTATTTTGAATGAGAGACTGGGAGCGGTTGCACTGAGGCCGGAGGTTCAATCCGGGCAGTTGTTACTGTGTGAATCCAGCGGAACGATAAACCAGCAGTTTACCTGCGACCTTAGTTCGACGCTCGGCTCGTATCAACGAGGTTCGGTGATCCATTGGGTACCGGATCTGGATGCGAGCGGTCCCGCGACGCTAGACGTTAATGGTTTAGGCGCTGTGGCAATCAAGCTGCAAAATGGCACTTCGGATCCAGGGATCGAAGACGTGTCCGCGGGCCGGCTGTATCCCTTGTGGTACGACGGAACATCATTCCGCATGCTCCCGTCTTCTCCTTATCGCCTTGCTTCGGGCACACGACCTTCCTGTGAAGCATCCTTGCGCGGCCGATTGTGGATGGTTGCCGGAGGAGCCGGCGAAAAAGACGATATCTCCGTCTGCGCGAAGGACGAAATGGACCTTTACGCCTGGAGAGCGCTTTATTAGGCCGAGGCGACAAGGAGAGGGAGATGGCTTTGCGTTTCGCCATGGAGCGGCCTGTCTCGATAGTGGGAGTTGCTTTGTGAGGACCGACCACGAAGCTGTATTGGAGTCCTTGGACGCCTCTCGTGCGGCGCTTTGCTCCTCGGGAGAGACAACGGGCGGGTTCTCGCGAATCATCCCGTCGGTGCTTCCATTGTGGCAGGACCGGCAGTGTCGGCGGTAGAGGCGGGCGCTTGGGCCACCAAACCGTTCGACGGGAATGCAAAAGACATAAGCAGGAATGGGTGTGACCTCAATGCCAGGGTCTTCGCGTGCAATTCGTCTCTGGAAGAGCGAAGCGTTGCGACGATAAAATCTTGAAGCTCTTGCTTCCGAGCTTCCTTTCGACCTGTGCACGAGGCGCACCCGAGCAGGCTGGACGTAGCAGCCAGCGGTTCTATGGCGGGATAGCGCCAACTCAGTCACGGTCCCAACATTCTTGTTTTCTTTCGTTTACACGGCTTGGCACGGTTGGCAGATCCTCAAGCGAGGGGTAGCAAGAAGTTGTCTAGGAACGCCAACGCGGTCCAAAATTCGGCTTCCGGCCTCGGAAGAGGATGCCCCGGCTTCCCATTTGTCCAAACATATTTATACGTACGTCTAATAACGAGAGCACCGCTAGGATTGAGTTTGGCAGGTATCCAACTGATTCCGAATGGGATTTCCTTGTACCCTGAGAAGGAGTGGCGCTATAGCCAGCAAGAGTACTAGAGGTTCTTTCCTTTAATGCCCCTACTTCATTCGTGTCTAAATGCTCGATGATCGAGGACAATGGGGAATGGCTAATGTCATGCATCATGTTGTAATGAAACTGGCTTCTTTTCTGTAGGTTACAAAACCTATATAAAGTTTTTATGACGCCAAAACGCACAAAAATTAGTGTAAAAATTACTTAGTTTAGCTGTGAGTGGCGTAAATAGCATTATGAATACATGCAGTCTTTGTTGTATTCTCCAAAAGAGAGATTCGCTGACAATCCAGGTCGTGACCCAGCCTTGAACCAGATCCAGAACGGTTTCCGCGTTAGCGGAGAACCTTCCACGGCTTTCCTTGAGAGAGCTATTTGAAAGAGGAGTTGAGTTTGATTCAGTTGCAGCGAGTTCTCGTCCGTGCCGTCGTGCTTGGCGCCGTCTTGTCGATGCCGGCAATGATCATGCCGGACGGGCACATTCCCCATTCCCGCTACGAGCAGGATTCAAGGGCGGTAGCGCTCTCCGAGTTCCTGAAAGAGAAGGACAGCCCCATCGCTCACTTGGCGGAGGATTTCCTGATTGTGGCGGACCGGCACGGATTGGATTGGCGTCTACTCCCCAGCATCGCGTTCCTCGAATCGAGCGCAGGGAAGACTTACAAGAACAACAACATTTTCGGATGGAACAACGCGGACACTGCGTTTTCTTCGGTGCGGGAAGGGATCCACTACGTGGGCTCGCGGCTCGGCACTAGTGAGATCTACCGTGGCAAGACGTTTGAACAGAAGCTGGCTCTCTACAACCCGTATGATCACTATGCGCCCGCAGTGATCCGGGTGGCGGATACCCTTTCCCGGATGGAAAAGGAAGCGCGCACCCGGACCCGGAAGCACGTCCAGCTAAGCCGTAGCTCAGCCGCCGACATGCGGTAATAGATAAAAGCCAAGGAACAGAAGAGCCGTAATCAGCAGCACCATCAGCCAGCGAATCATGCGCTCCCGGTTGGTTACGTTGGCCTTTTCGTCAGCCCGAATTTGGTCGGTCAAGGTATCAAACATCGTAGTCTCCCCCTTGAAACTGCACGTCTGATGACGTCGATAACTTTTTGTTATCTCTAGCTCCATTGTAAGGGCGTTTCGAATTCCCGCCTAGCAAAATCGGCAAGGGCCCCAAAAGAGAAGAACGGGCGAAAATGCCTTAATCCGATCCCATTTTTGCCAGTTTGCGATACAGCGTCTTCCGTTCGATTCCCAAAATGCGGGCGGCTTTCGCCTTATTGCCGGCAGTCGCTTGCAGAACGCGTTGAATTTGCTCAACTTCCTTATCTGCAAGCGATTCGGAAGATGCGCTCACTTCGATACATTGCCGCAAGGCCCGGTCCACATCCTCCGCCCGAATCCGCTTATCCTCCGAGAGAATTGTAAGCCGTTCAATGAGGTGTTGAAGCTGGCGGACATTCCCTGGCCAGGCAAAAGATTCGAGAACGGGCACGGCGCTTGGGTGGAATCGGGTTTCCGTATCGTAGCGGGCGTTGTACTTGTTAAGGAAAAAATGGGCAAGCAGCATCACATCGCCGCGCCGGGCCCGCAGGGGCGGCAATTCGATGCGCACGACGTTCAGGCGAAAAAAGAGATCTTCCCGGAATTTGCCGTCTTTCACCAATCCGTCAAGATTCTTGTTGCTGGCCGCGATCACGCGCACATCCACCTTGCGCGGCTTGCTGGCTCCCAGAGGACGAATCTCCCGCTCCTGGAGAAAGCGCAGCAGCTTCAACTGGAAACCCGGCTCTATATCCCCCACCTCGTCGAGGAAGGCCGTCCCTTTGTTCGCGGCTTCAAGAAGACCGATTCGATCGCGGTCCGCTCCGGTGTAGGAACCACGGAGCGCGCCGAAGAGTTCACTCTCAAGTAGCGTGGAGGCAACGGATCCACAATCCACCGGCTCGAAGGGCATCGCCGCCCTGGCGCTATTGCGGTGGATAAGACGCGCAACAACTTCCTTTCCCGTTCCGGTTTCTCCTTCGATCAGCACGGTGGAATCCGTGGGCGCAACTCTGGAGAGTGTCTTATAGACCTCCACCATGGGGGCGGAGGACCCGATCATTTCGCTTTCGGGAAGGTCATCTTCTTCGGTGATCGCATCGTCTACGTCCCTGGCCGCAATGGCGCGGCGCAATACGGAGAGAATGTCATCGAGGTCGAAGGGTTTCGCCACATAATCGAAAGCGCCTCCGCGCGTAGCGGCAACGACAGTTTCCATGCTCCCGCGCCCGGTCATCAGCACGACCATGCAGTTGGGATCGCGGCGTTTGGCTTCCTCGAGGATTTCGAGGCCGGTTCGGCTGTCGAGGTAGATGTCGGAGAGGACGAGAGGGAATGGCTCG
>JADYZL010000508.1 GCA_020853155.1 Bryobacterales bacterium | reverse complement strand
TTTGGAACGATGTGGAGAGCTTCACCCTCCCCTTGTCGTCGATACTTGCGTTCGAGCTGCCAAAAGGTGCGGCGTTGATTTTCTCTTCGGAGAGTCGCGGCACTTTCGCTCCACTTTCGGACCATTTTCAGTCCACCAGCCAAGTCCTCTACAGAATATCTAGGACAGACCCACAAAGCAATGGAGAAGAGGCGCACAAGTCACCTTTTTTTCACGCACTTGTGAGGCATTTAACCCTTCGCCGTTTTTTCGCTCGTGATTGTACGGAAAAAATAGACAGGAATACCGTCACCGCTAAAAGCCTCTTCTTACGAAGGCAGATACTTAAATGTAAATTCAGCGAAGAGGCACTCGCGAATCTCACCGGGCGGAACCAGTGAACCAAACTGTGCGTGATTCGCTAGCGGGGAGAACTGCCCGTCGCGCCGGCGTGGCTCTGTTCCTGGCCAACTGCCGTTTCGGCTTGCGAGGAATTGGGTGCGAGATCGGGCAGAATGACCCCGCCGGTAATCAACCGCGCCTTGCGGTTGAAGGTGAGATAGCTAATGGCCCATTGGATGAAGACAAGCAGGCGATTTTGGAAGCCCACGAGATACATTAGGTGGACAAACAGCCAAATGAGCCACGCCAATGGTCCGGCGAAATGGAGCTTGCCGAAATCGGCGACCGCCTTGTTCCGGCCAATCGTCGCAAGGCTCCCTTTGTTCCAGTAGTGGAAGGGTTTGGGCCGGCTCCCTTCCAATTGCGCCCGGATCGCACCGGCCGCATAGCGCCCCATTTGCATCGCGGCGGGAGCGACGCCGGGAGCCATCGCGCCATTCCCCTGCTTGCTATGGGCAAGGTCTCCGGCCACGAAAATCTCCGGATGGCCCGGGACGCGGCAGCATTCGTCCACCAGCACACGCCCGGCCCGGTCGAGTTCCGCGCCCGCTCGCTCCGCCAGAATCCGGCCCAGTGGGGATGCCTTCACTCCCGCAGCCCAGATGACCGTCCGGCAGGGGATAAACTCCATACCGCGCGGGCCTTCCACATTCAGCCCACGCGAGGAAATATCCACCACCTTGACCCCGGTGCGCGGCTGGACGCCCAGAGCGAGCAGCGCATTGTGAGCCTGCCGCGAAAGGTTTGCCGGGTAAGTGGGCAGCACGCGGTCCGCGCCCTCAAACAGCAGGATTCGCGCGCGATGGCTCTCGATATGGCGGAAATCCTTCCGCAGGGTGTCTCTAGCGATTTCCCCCAGCGTGCCGGCCAATTCCACGCCGGTTGGGCCGGCGCCGATCACGGCAAAGGTAAGGCAAGCCAATTGGTCGTGCAGACCGGTCTCCCGCTCAGCGGTCTCAAACGCCAGCAGGATGCGCTTACGAATCTCCATGGCCTCTTCCAGCGTCTTGAGGCTGGGTGCGTCGGCCTCCCAACCGTCGTGGCCGAAGTATTGTCCACCGGCGCCGGTCGCAATGATTAGCGAGTCGTAGGGCACGGAACCGTGTTCCAGCCGGACCACGCGATTCTCCACATCAATGTCATGCACTTCCGCTAGCAGCACTTCGACATTCCGCTGATGCTTGAAGATCACCCGCAACGGATATGCGATGTCACTGGGAGATAGGCCGCCCGTGGCCACCTGGTAAAGCAGCGGCTGAAAGAGGTGATAGTTGCGGCGGTCAACGAGAGTCACGGAAAACGAGGAGTGGGAGAGAGCTTTCGCCGCATTCACTCCTGCAAATCCACCACCGATTATCACAACCCGATGGGCTTGGGTCGCCATGGAAACCTACCCTTCTCTGATTGGTTGGATGCAGCAGGGCGTCAAGGGCGTCAACAGAACTGCTCCGGCGGCTTCGCGGCAGGCGTCTACGAGGCTCTGGGTTCCGGACGAAGCCCCATCTGGCGGAGGAGGATGAACTCCGTGAGGTTCTCCATGGTCAGCATCCCCAGCAGCTCGTCCCCTTTCATGATGAGAGCGGCGCTGCCCGCCGCCGCCACTCGCGGCATAGCCTCGGCAAGGTCGGTTTCCGGATCGATGCGCACGAAATCGCGGTCCATGTGGGCGGAAATATAGGCATCGGGTCCGTCCTGCGCCAAGGCCCGGAGCAACCGTGCGCGGCCGAGCAGACCGATCACGCGATTGCCGAGCACGATGGGAAAATCCTGCTGCGTGCTGGCCAGGAGCGCCGCGGCCGCATCGCGAAGCGTATCGCCGTGGTTCAGAGTTTGAAACTCAGTGATCATTGCCGAACGGGCCGGCATTCCCTGCATGGCGCTTTTCCCGATCGACATGGCCCGTTCCTGAGACGCCCCCAGATAGACGAAGAAGGCAATAAACAGCAGAAAGATGTTGAACGTCACCAGGCCCGCCAGCCCCATCAGCACGGCCATCCCCGTCCCAATACGCGCGGCCAGTTGCGTTGCCTCGGCTTCCGGGCGGTAGCGCGCCAGCAGAGAGCGTAGAATACGTCCTCCATCCATCGGCAGAGCGGGCAGCAGGTTGAACAACCCCAGCACCAGATTACCCACTGCGATCCGCTGCAGCATGTTGAAATCGGTGGCTTCCGCCATTTTTGAAATCGATTGCCACTGCCCGGTACCGGCAAGATAGGCAAACAATCCCGCGGCGATCACGAAATTCACTGCGGGACCGGCGATCGCAATCCAGAACTCCTCGCGAATGCCGGGATTCTTCTCGAGGCGCGCAATGCCGCCGATGGGGAACATGACGATTTCGAGCGTACGGATGCCGTAGCGGCGCGAGACCAGCGCGTGTCCCATCTCATGCACGAAAACCGATGCGAAGATCGCGGCGATGAAGATCGTGTTGCCCACCCAGGATTGGGCGCCGGCCAGGCTGATCGTGATCAGGAACGCAAAGAGCAGGACAAAGGTGAAGTGGAAGCGTAGAGGAATCCCAAAAAATTGGCCCACCGAGAGCGTCCCCGGCATGCGGCTTTCCACCGGAATTTCCTCCGGTCGCGAGTCACGTGGACGCTGTACGTTCGATTCCATCGGGGCCTTTCTTATCCCGCCTCTTGGATAACATCCGCTCGAGGAGTGTTTCCGCCGCCGGAGTTCGTACGGTCTCCGGTGGCGGACCTCACTGCATCATCGGCTTCAGCGTGCCCAAACCGCCATCGACGCCGAAGACCTGGCCGGTGACCCAATCGTGGGCGGGGTCCAGCAGAAACGTGATCATCGAAGCGACATCTTCCGGCTTCCCGAAGCGGCCCAATGCGTGCAGGCTCATGCTGGCTTTCGATGCAGCTTCATTCCCCACGATGCGCGCGCTCATCTGCGTATCCACCAGGCCCGGCGCCACGCAGTTCACCCGGATATTCCGGTTCGCGTAGGTTGCCGCCGCCGCCAGCGTGAGGCCGATGACGCCTCCCTTGGCGGCCGCCACCGCCTCATGGTTCGCCAGCCCCACCCGCGCCGCCGCTGTCGAAACCAGCACGATGCCGCCCCCGTCGCCGATCGTCTTCACCGCCTCCCGCACGACGTAGAAGGCGGTGTTTAGATTGAGATTCAAGGTCTGTAACCATTCTTCATCGGTTGTGAGATGGGCCGGCTTGAGAAGAATGGAGCCAACCAGATTCACCGCGCCTTGCACGTCGCCAAATAGCTTCTTCGCGTGGATAAACGCCTGAGCGACTTGTGCCGCATCGGTGGCATCGAGGGTGTAGCCTTCGGCCCCCAACTCCGCCGCCATCGCGTTCACCTTGGCTTCATTCTTGCTGCACGCGAGCACCCGCGCGCCACGGTCGATCAGTTCGCGAACCAATGCGGTCCCGGTGCTGCCCGTGGCTCCGAAGATCACGAAAGACTTGTTCTCAAATGCCATCCCGAGGCCATGATATCCCGTTTGGAGGGAGTATCGCAGAAGGGTACCCGGACCGCAAACGGAGAGATCGGCGTGCGGAAACCCTCGCGCACGCACACGAACCGCGCACACGCCCGGGAGAAATAGCGTAGCGGGCGGCCCTGCCGAATGCCGCCTACTTCTTCTTGGTCTGCGGCGGCAGCTTCTTGTGCTCTTTATAATACTTCCCGGTATTGTTGAGGCTGTAAAGACCCTTCCCGGTATGGCAGAAGGTGCATTCCTTCTTTTCTTTCTGCGCCATTTCCGTGGTGGCCGCGGCGGTGGCGTTCCAGAACAGAACTGCCGCCAGCGCGGGCGAAGCTGCCAGGAACAAGCGGAAGACTTTCGTGCGATGTTTCATAGCCAGGGGGGTCCGGTGTTCCGTGAAGCATCTTCTCCGGCGCGGGGAAGCGGGAACTCGTCCGCCGGGAGTTGCCGGCCTGACGTCGAAAGACCCTGCAAACTTTATGGTAGAGAATCAACCGGAATGTTTCAAGTGGATTCGGATCTGATTCTCTTCAACTGGCTCCCGCCCGAATCCGGCGCATCCAGGACTTCCCGGCGGGAAGCGCATTCAGAAGCGGGTCTAGAAGATAAAGCTAAGCCCACCGCGCAGGCTGCGTGGCGTGTGTACAAGGATCACGGTGCGTCCATCGGGAGTAACCATCGGCACGTAGCCTTCCGCCAGAAGGTTGCTGAGGTCCATCGTCGCTTCGAGGCGCCCTCGCAGGCCCGGCACCGTGCCGAGCGGCTGCCGAACAATGAGGCTCACCCCTTCCTGCGGCAAATAGCGCTGCGTGACGAAAAGGTGGCCCGCCGTCGCGGAGGCGGAACTGTTCCACTGATAGCCGCCCTGTACGTAAGTCCCGGATTTGCGGAACCGCGCGGTGGCGGCGGCCGTGGCGAAATGGACTTGCCGCGAACCGAGCGCGCTCCGGATATCCAGGCTGCTCGCGACGGGGTCGTTGGTCATCGCCGCGAGAGCAGTGAACGTGCCGTAGCCACCCATCACCTCGAGATTCTCGAAGACCCGCTGCGTCGCCGAAACCATCCCGCCGGTGCTCCGGAACCGCCCGGCATTGAGCACGTAGCTATCGGAAAGCAGGTCCGGCAGCAGATTGGCGCTATTCGGGATCCCGTCATGGGCAAGCATGGTGAGCCCTGTATTCAGGGTGTCGGAATGGTACGCGGCGGCGCCGAGGCGAATCGTTCCCACGCGCTTCTCATATCCAACTTCGTAGTTGGAAATACGCTGCACCTGGGCTCGATTGTCGCGGACCGATACCCTTGGGAAGAGAGCAAGTGTTTGCAGATCCCGGCTCAACCCGGGGACGTCCTCAGGCTCTCCCGTATCTGCGGAATTCGGCGTGGAGAGTAGCTCCGCGGGCGGCAGCCCGGAGGAGTAGCTGAGCTGCAGAATCCCCTGGTCCGGAAGACGGTAGAGCAGCTTTGCGTAAGGGCTCAGGTAGTTCAGGCGATCGAAATACGTCACGGAGTCAAACGACCCGCCGTACTGCAATTCCAAGCTGTCGCCGAGCAGGATGCGGTCCGAGGCGCTCGCGGACATCGTCGAGAGCGTTCCGGAGTGGCCGGCGGCGGAGGCATTCGGCAACCCAAGCGCCACCGGCAGAAAAGCCTGCTTTAGGGAAAGCCGGATTTCCGGGCTGGGCCCCGCGCTCATGCCGGGGGTATAACGGGTTTCGAAGCCCGTAGTGGACATTCCGCTCATCCCGTAGCCAAGATTGCCCGCCACCCTCAGGTTGGAATCGCCAAAGAACGAGGTGGCGACCGCGAATGCGGTACCCAAATCCGCCTGGCTGCCCAATGGCGTGAGTCTCCCCTGATCTCCGCCGGACACCTGGACGACACCCTGCGTATTTGCGAATGCGGTACGGGTATGAGCGGAACCGGCGTCGTTCGAAGGAAGCAAACGCAGCGCGGGCTTTGAGATCGAGGCGGAACGCAGCACCCACTTCCAATCGTCGCTCATCAACCGGCGCTGGCCCGGTGACAGATAAATCAACTCGATGGAACTAAAGATGCTCGCGAGAGAAATACTGAGTAGCGGCCGCGTCCCGGGGAGAATGCCGACTCGCCGCAGCGCCGGCAGGAAGCTGGCCATCTTCACGCGAACCGTGTAGTTGCCCGCCGCCAGCGCCGCCACTTCGAAGCGGCCCGCCTTATCGGACAGCAGTTCCTTCACCACGCGGTCGGAACCGTTCAGGACTTGGATGGTGGCGCCCATTTGTGGCACACCAAAGGCGTCGGTCACCATGCCGGCCAAGCCGCCCGTGAGCGAGCCCGTCTCAGCACTATGTCCGATTCCCGCGCTAAGCAGGCAAAGCAGCAGCGTAATCGCGCCTTTTCCCATGCTCCCTCGTCCCTAAACCGCTTCCCGAAGAGATTATCACGATCTCGCGGGGATTTCACCCGCCACCCTGTTGGTTACGAGGTGACCTTAAATGTGGCCGTGGGGGTGAGAACCTCTTTGGTCACGTTGTCGGTGACCTTCATCTTGATTTCATACGTGCCCGGCTCAAAGTTATTGAGTGGCAGCACCTTCTCCACAATCACCTGCGAGGAAGAGGCGTTCTCGATCGTGTTCGCCTTCTCATCGTAGGTGAAGATCGTCTCGTCGGAGCCGAGCTTCTTCACCTCGTAGTGGATGGTGGCGTCGAATTTCTTGCTCGCTTCGTCCGGCGTGAAATTGTAAAGCTGCACGTAAATGCCGAGCTTCTCGTTCTGCTTGAAGGAATCGGTGATTCGCGGACGAATCTTCGAGGTTCCGATGACGAATTGCCCCGCGCCCGCGCTGCGCGAAGGTACCTTTTCGATCATGTCCGCCAGCACGACGCTGCTCGAAGAAAGAACTTCATCCTGAAAATACGGCACGTCGAGCGCCATCTCAAAGTTGTTGACCGTGCCCGCCGTGACATCCTTCGCGACGATGTTGAGGCGGTAGCGGCCCGGCGGCAAGGGAATCGACTTCTGATAAATCGACGCCTTCTTCACATAGTCTTCGAGCATCCCGTTCGGCGCTTCCACGGAGACCACGTCCTCGAACACGTTGATCGGCCGCCGCGACATGGAAGTAATGCGCCCGTAGATGTTCACGATCGCTTTTTGAATGCCGTCCCCGGCCTTGAATTGCAGGTCGTGATTCTGGAACAGAACCGTGACGTTGGTCATCACGCTCGAATTCGTCACCCGGAAATAGTCGGAGCGAACCACCATGGGCAGGGTGTTGTAGGTGATCCTCGAATCGACTGTCGCTTCGAGATCCTTGAACTTCACCTCGGGCGGCTTCTGGAGCATCGCGAATTGCTGCAATCGCTCGAACTGGTTCATGCGCTGCGGCAGTGGCTGATCGCCGGTGCCCAGGCGCGTGCCGTCCGTGCGGCTGAACCGGTCCGCTTTGCTGGCCATGCCCATCTCTTCCATCCAGGTGAGGCCGGCGCCCGGCACATGCAGCAGTGCGTCTTTCTCCGAGGGGTCCATCGTCATCCGGAACTCTCCGGTCATCGACGTGTCGACAAACTCGATCATCACGTCCGTGCCGATCCCGTCGATATAGCGATAGCGCCACTTTTGAAACGGGTACGTGGACGTCGTACCGCCGCCTTCCTCCCACGGACGAACATAGCTCCCGCCGGAGGGGTGATCTTCAATTTCGTCCGGAGGGCCAAACGTAATGTAGATGCGCCCGCGGTCGCTCTTCCATCCGGGAAACCCAGAGGCAAAGCGTTCATTCGCGTAGGCAATGCGGCGGTAGTGCTCTTCCTTGTACTCGTTCTCCACGGAATCCGGGGTGGGGTCGCGGCGCCGCCAAAACTGCTCCACAAACTGCTCGCGCTCTTCATCGGTCGCCAATCGCTTGAACGCCTGCCGCTCCTCGTCCGTAATCACGTACGCGACGTCTTCATCCAGCCAACGCTTGTAAGG
>JADYZL010000507.1 GCA_020853155.1 Bryobacterales bacterium | reverse complement strand
GGATAGCGGCGGGGTTTGTGGATTCGTTCGCCGTCGGTGGCGCTGGAAGAGTGAGCGCGGGTGTTGGCTGCTTCTAAGCGATTGCTGCGAATGGGGTTGATCGATTTCGTTTGGATGGCCGATTTCTCCTTGCGATCGGTGACCGCGGTTCGGAGCGGAAGCGGCTCGAAGCAAAACTGCAACAACGGAAGCAGACGCTGCGGGCGCGGATGCATGAACTGGTGGCGCAGGTGGGCGAATGGCTATCGCGAGTGCTGCGGGGCTACTACAACTATCACGGGGCGCCGGGGAACCGGGCGAGCCTGAACCGCTTCCGGGAACGGCTGATGGGCTTACTGGTGGCATGCGCTCGCAAGACGCAGCCAGCGGGGACGCCTGGCGGCCGGGCGGAAGCAATAACTGGCCGCGCGCTACATCCCCTTTCCGGTCCTCCTGCATCCTTATCCGCAAGTGCGCTTTGACGCTAAACATCCAAGCCCCCAAGAAACGCGAACCCACGGAGCCGTATGCGTTAGCAGCGCCCGTACGGATCTGCGCGGGGGGTGCGGGGCGACCCGCATCCCTACCGCGACCCGAATTCATCTGTCAGCGTCGGCCCAGCCGAATGTTCTCGGCAATGTAGCGGAAGTAAGGGTCGTCCTCATTCCGGGCCGGGCGGAAATTCGTCCAGGGTACGGAGGCATTCTTGAGTGAACCTGCGAACCACTCATCGACGAGGCTGGCTTGCTCCTCAATACCGAATTCGGAAAACGCAGGACCAGGTGGCCCATAGCGGTAATCTCCGCCTCCGATCTTGTCGATGATGCCGTCCCAGAGGTACCGGGCATCGAAACCACCGTTCCCAATCTGCCAGGCGTGAGTAAGTTCGTGGATGAACAATTGGCCCGGGTGCGGATAGTCTGGATTCCTCGCCAGGGCGGGACGTTCGTAGGCGGCGGCGCCGAGGTTGACGAGGATTTGATTGTCCACATTCGGACATACGAACGCCGCACCCTTTAGCCCGGAGAGATTCGTCAGCCGGATGCGATCCCACGGCAAAGTTCGGCCAAACACCTCCTCCGCGAATACGCGCTCATGAACCTCGACGGGTCGATGACGAAATGCTGTCGCGCCTGCGATAGCGCCGGCGACGAATACCGGAAACACGATGCTAGGGCCGACGATGAACGCGGCGCCGGCGGCTGCAACCACTCCGACCAGACCACCTGCGCCCGTCGAAATCGGCATAAGTGTCGCGTCTGACAGTTCCGAACTGAGAAGTACGAGCAACACCAGCGCCGAGCCCCCCGGTACCGGCGCCAGCACTGCCGTCGCCGCCAGCATGTCCAGCGCGTCCATCAACCGGTCCACTGCGGCGCCGAGCAGGCCACCGAACTCAAACGCCCGGTGCACAGTCATGTTGGCCGACAGCACATCGGGCCAGAAGCTCTCGAGGTACCGCACGGCGTCCCTCTGCAGTGGGCGATCCCACTCAACCTGCTGAGGTCCGGGGCTGTCCGTGCCAAACACCGATCCGGTCTCCTGTTCCATGAACGCGAACATGCCGTTCGCGCTTCGAACAACCGCGTTCACCTTGAAGTGGAACGAGAAAAACCCGGTCGCGCGCATGTGGCCCTTAAACCGCCCCGTGCCGTCGTTTCTCAACACGAAGGACACATGCCCGCCGAGGGGAACCCCGTCGGGTGTGATGATCGGCGCGGAGAATACTTTCTCCTCGCGGACCAGGTCGATCCTTATTCGCAGTTCGATCAAGCCGCTCTGTTCGCCATCTCCCGCGTCCCAATGCACCACAAGGCGCCGGTTAGCATGCGGCCTAGCGTAACGATCAACGGCAAAGCGCAGAGTGATGTCTTGCGCTCCTCCGGTAAAGTACTCGCGATCTGGCGGGAGCATCGTGACGCTGGGCGGACAATGGACCGCTCGAAACCGCACGAACTCGGATGCCGAGGTCGTCACCCGGACGACGGTGCTCGCCATACCCCCTTGCGGCGCTGCCATCGTGGCCTGCCGTGCGAAGACATGGACTGTGCCTCGTCGAACGATAAGCGTCAGTGGCATCGTCAAGTTGCCTAAGCCACCAAACCAGGTAGCTTTCAGGTCGGCGCGATGCTCGCCCGTCGCGGCAGTGCTTGCGGCAGCAATACGCAGTTGCTCGGAAAGCCCACGGCGGGAAGCGAGAGTCAAAACTGTGGGTCTGAGCGTCCACGGATCGCCAGGAATACCCAGTGTAAGATTGACCGTGGTCGCGGGGCCCGAGCGTGACCGCACGTGGAGTATGGGTCCATCGGCCTCCAGACCCTGGCGAAGCTCCACGTGCGTCGTTGACGGCTCCATGGTGATGGCGCCCACCAGTGGTTCGACGGGGACTTCGATGCGACGCCATTTGTTGCTCTCGATGATCAACGTGCTATTCAGGTTGATTACTTCGTCAATTGGCGCGGGCGGTGGCGCGGAAACGCTGACAAGCACCCCTAGCATCCCGCCTGCCTCCACGTTGACCGGCTGGCCGGCCTGGACACGGCCGACCACGACAGCAACTTCGTATCCGACGCGGCGCATTTCCTCGCGCGCATGCGGCGGTAAAATCGAGAGTTCTTCCTCGGTGAACTCCCGGCGCTCTAAACGGGAGGCGACGACATCTATGATACGCACCCGTGATGAGGGCGCCGATAAAACCGCCACCACCTGCGCCCCGACCACGGGCTTCCATATCTCGACCCCACGCTCCTCGGTCACGCCGGGCACCAGGGCGAATTGGATCCGTTCGGGGACGCAACTCACGGTAGCTTGGCCGCGGCCGATGACCGCAACGACAGGAACTTCTACGCGGCCCCAGAATTGGCCGTCGCAAACGAGTCGCGCGGAGGTAACATCACTGGCTGCGTCCACCGCTGCGGCCTGGAATCGCACAATGATCGTGTCGCCGGCCGACACGCGGAACGGCACAGCAGCGTCTGCTGTCCCCATCGATTGGAGTTCGAGTCTTCCCTCTCGACGCAGCCGCCCGCGCATCGGTGGCGGGAATTCCCGAAGTTCGTCCTCCGTGTACGGAACCCGGGTCCGGCGGAACCGATCGACTCCAAGCACCAACACCGCACCGGCCGGCCCTGCTGCCATCACGGTGACGGCTGGATCGGCGAGCGCGTCTGCGATTGTCACAGTGCCAGAGGCGACTTCTCCTGGCGCGACTTTGAAGGCACACGCGGATGGACTGGGAGTAACCATTGCCCGCCCCCTGATTTGCTTTATACCAGCTTTCGCAATCTCCCGCTGCGATCAAGTGAACACCCGCGAACTTTCCCTTCACCAGCAACCGTCTTTCTCAAATTGAATCTTGAATTTTGCCGCGATGGGATGAGCGGGACGACGCATCGGGGGCGTGCATCGGGCCGGATTGAGGACGAGGTACGGGCGTGGACGCGGGGAAGTTGCGCCTGCAGGCGACCGTTCGCTATCTGGCGTGGGTGCGGCGGTTGCTACGTGGGCGGCGGTTTCCGCGGATGGACTTTTAGGCGAGGCTCGGCCATCCGCACTCGCCTGGCGGTGACAGTGGTGCTTCACTCGCTGATGCGTTCTGGCGAGGGGAGGAATCGGGGACATTCGTCGTCCCCTTGGCGGACGCCTATCCTGAATGTCCCCGTCTGCATCGAACTACGAAGTCGCGCCCACTCTCCGGTAGGGCATGCGCATGAACTCGGACCAGCTTCCGTCTTGGGCCTGCAGTTCGCCACGGAGGATCCGGTTATCGCCGTCCACCACCTCGATGATGTCGCGGTAGTTCGCTGTGGCCGTGGGATCGGCAAACGATGGCCCTTCACTGAGGAGCGTGAGTTCGGTTTCATCTGCGTTCAACTCGCCTGTATAGCACCAGAGATGCGTCATCATGGACCCGACCCAAGATCCGACGAAGCACTGCTTCCGAGAGTCGTATCCGAGCGTCATCAGGGTAGAGCTTTCCCCAGCGCCACCCATGCAGCCTTGCCCTTCAAAGAGCACCCATGCGCCGTTTAGAGATCGCACCGTTTCCTTGCCGCGAAAGGTTCCCGGCTCGCCGCCATCGGAAGAGGGATGTACCATTTCGTACTCCCATTCCCCCACAAAGCGCTGCAACCATTCATGTTCTCTTGTCAGTTCCGGTGTCATCGCATTCCCCTCGTGATTATTCTGTGAAGTGTTTCAACGGCGAACGCCGCCGCTGGTATTCCCAAAAGTGAATACCTCGCCTTCCCTTTCGAGATTTCCCGGTGCGTAGACCGCCGGGGATGCTGTGCTTCCCACGGACGAGACATTGGCAACCGAAATGAACTCTCGCGCTTCCGCCCACGGCGACAGCGCAGTTCCAAGGACTGGAAGGCGGTAGATTCCGGCATCCAGCAGATAGACGAGTGTTGCCTTCGCGAATCGACATCGCTGCGAGAATGCGACGCTCCCGTGCGAAGTGCCGGCAACAGAACCCCAGGGTTCCCGTTACCGGGTGAGAGACTGGGGTTCACGGTTGCCGGCGAGGTGGCGGATTAGCGGTTGACGTGGATGGGTGGAGCAACCCCTCCTCCCTGATGGCAGCCGACGGCTGACTCGACGGCGATCGCTGACCGAAGCATTCCTCTTGACCGAGAATCACCGGTGGAACACGGACAGGAAGCTGTGAAAAAATCCACCCCCTCCTCCGAAACATTTCCGGCCGGTTTTGTTTGCTCGCTCGTAAAATAGAGGCATGAGTCTGTTTTCGGAGTGTGAGCTTTCCTTCGATGCAGCCGAGAGCTTGCCCGAGGCTTCCGATACCCCGGGGTCCGATGCGTCCGCCCCCGCCGGCGCGCCGCCGGCCGCGCGGCGCCGCTTCCGCCATATTGCGCGCGATCAGCCGATGTTCGTGCTCGTGGACGTGGAGCGGATGCTCGACGAGTCGCATCCGGCGCGGGCCATCTGGGACTTCGTGGGCGGGCTCGATCTG
>JADYZL010000506.1 GCA_020853155.1 Bryobacterales bacterium | reverse complement strand
TCTAACCCGCACATGACGTGATTTCCTCACGCCTTTTCCGTAACGTTCACCACCACCGACATTGGACGGCAGCAGCTTACGGTTGTTTGAAGCCTGCTCCTGTAAGTCGGCTCCGAAGGGCCCTCCTTCATCTCTGATACAGCATCGCGTCCCCGAAGGAACGCGTTCTTGACACAACCCCGCGCAGATCCATACGGGCGCTGCTAACGCAGACGGCTCGATGCGTTTGCGTTTCTTGGGGGCCCGGATGTTTGGCGTCGAAGCGCACTTGCGGATAAGGATGCAGGATTAACGGGAGGGGGATGTAGCGCGCGGCCAGTTGTTGCTTCCGCCCGGCCGCCAAGCGTCCCCGCTGGCTGCGCCTTGCTAACGCTTGACTCGAATCGCCCATCAGCCGTTCCCGGAAGCGGTTCAGGCTCGCCCGGTGAACCGGCGTCGCGTTGGTAGTAAAGACAGCCCCGGCGCGCGCCCAGCCTCGCATTGACGATGGCGATGAAGGCGGATTAGGATGAGAGCCGGAATGCGCGGGAGACAACAATGACGCGGCGCTTGGCAGGTTGGGGGCTATGTGTTCTGGCACTGGCTGCGCTTGCCATGCCTTGGCGCGCATGGGCGCATGGCCTCTCGGCCGACCTGGGGCGAGTGGCGCGGGTGATCGCGCCGGACGGCGCGGAGACCGTGACCGGCTACGATGGCGCGATTGTGACGGTCACCGATCCGGCCGGGGCCATGCGGCAAACGACCTCGGACGCGCTGGGGCGAATCGTGGAGGTGGTGGAAGCTCCCGGCGCGCAGGGGTATCTCACCAACTACGCGTACGACGCGCGAGGGAACCTGAAGCAGGTGACTCAGGGTTCGCAGACCAGAACCTTCGCGTACGACACGCTGAGCCGGCTGGTCTCGGCGGCGAACCCGGAGAGCGGGATGACCTGTTACGGAGAGATGGTTTCGGGCTTGTGTCAAGCGCGTTACGACGGCAACGGGACTCTGCTGAAGAAGACCGATGCGAGGGGCATCGTCACCACGATGGGCTATGACGCGCTCAACCGGGCGACGTCGAAGAGCTTCAGCAACGGCGATAGCGCCGTCAGCTTCGCGTACGACACGAATCAGGCCATCGCGGGCGTTTCCACGGAGAACCGGCCCGTGGGGAGGCTGGTTAGCGTATCGAACGCGGCGGGCGCGACGGTGTACCGCTGGGACGGGATGGGGCGGCCGCTGGCCAGCGCACAGACGCCGGCGGGTGGCGCTTCCTACGTCTTCGAGTACGCGTACAAGCCAGCCGGGTTGGCGTCGATGAAGTACCCGTCGGGGCGCTTGATCTCGACGAGCTACGACGAAGCCGGACGGACAAACGCGGTGACCGGCCTGAAGGACGGCAACGCGACGAATTATCTCACTGGAGCGACCTACGCGCCACACGGCGGGCTCGCGGAATTCCAGTTCGGAGGGGCCAAGACAGAGCAGATCTGCTACAACAACCGGATGCAGCCGGTCGGGATCCGGGTGGGCGCGAACCCGGCGGCGGGGTGCGCCGGCGCAGGCGGGGATCTGCTCCATCTCACCCTTGGCTATGGCGCGGCGAACAACAACGGCAACGTGCTTACCCAGCTCATCCAGGCGCCCGGCGGAACGTTCGCGCAGACGTTCAAGTATGACGAGCTAAACCGCCTGTGCACGGCGCGCGAAGCGCCGACCACGTCCCCGTGGGGCCCGCACGCGTGCGGCGACATGCAGGGTCTGTTCGGCGGCGAAGCATGGCGGCAAACGTTCGGCTTTGACCGCTTTGGCAACCAGTGGGTGGCGCAACATCTGGGGGCCAACATGCCCTATAGCGGACTGCGTCCCACGCAGCAATCGAATATCAACGCGGCGAACAACCGTCTGGCCGACGTGGTCAACCAGATCGCGTTCGACGCGGCTGGATACCAGACCCGTCACGGAGGGTGGACGCTCGTCCACGACGCGGAAGGCCGCATCAAGACGGCCACGCCGTCGAGCGGCAGCGCCGCCAGTTACGAATACGACGGCGAGGCCAGGCGGGTGAAGAAGACGGTGGGCTCAACATCGACGTGGTACGTGTATAACGCGATGGGCGAATTGGCGGCGGAGTATTTGGCTTCGGCTCCTTCGGGCGCGGCGGCCACGCACTACGTGACGACGGATCATTTGGGTTCCACGCGGCTGGTGACCGATGGCAGCGGGACCGTGGTGAGCCGGCACGACTATTTGCCCTTCGGGGAGGAGATCCCGGCGGGCATGGGCGGGCGGACGGCAGGCATGGGCTATGTGGCGAACCCAGCGCTGACGCAAAGGTTTACCGGCAAGGAACGGGATGCGGAGACCGGGCTGGATTATTCGGTTGCTCGTTACTTCAGCAGTGCGCAGGGAAGATTCACTAGCCCGGATGCGCCCTTTGCGGACCAAGACATCGCATATCCGCAAAGCTGGAACCTCTACAGTTACGTCCGCAACAATCCGCTACGCTCGATCGATCCAAGTGGCAGGAAGTGCGTGGAAACCAGTAACGGGCCAGCCGACGATGGGGCCGGAGGAGGGTGTGCGGCAGCGGGCGTCTCAGAAAATGGCACGATAACTCCGCAACGAGTCACGGTCAGCGTTGGCCGCAATGAGGCCAACCTCATCATGCTGCAAGGTATTGGCCAAGGGCTCAATTCGCCGCATCAAATCGCGACGATTGTGAGCGAAGCCGGTCAAGGCGCGATGATGGTTTCATCGGTCAGGGGACTTCCCTCACTTTGGAGAGGCTTGCGGGCATGGTGGGTAGGAGAAGAACTGATACAGCTCGGCATCGCCAGCAGCAATGGAGGTGTACTGGCAGGCGCCAAGTTTGCCCAGACGACGGCTAGCGCCATGTTCAGTTCCACTGGAAAGTTTGCGGGCAGGAGTGTTGATGAGGTTGCGAATGCTCTCAGGAGTGGTACTCTGCATCCGGGGGACGTTCCTATTGAGTACGCAGTCCGAGATGGCAACACACTGATTCTGAATACGAGGTCGGCGATGGCTCTGGAGAAAGCTGGTATTCCTCGATCGAATTGGAATGCGATCAATGTAACCAACGACGCTGCAGCGCAGGCGCGCCTATCAGGCCAACTTGAACGGAATGGGCTGACAAGCGCAGGCGCCGATTCGGTCAGGGTGAAGTAGCAATCGTGGGCCGAGAGGGAAGATGTACGCCATTGACACATTGGACCGAGTGATAGAAATGCACGATGCGCCGTTGCCGGACAGCGGTGCATCTCTGCCTTTTATCATGAGCGACGAGAACCGCGTCCTGTTGGCATACATGGTTTCAGAATCGGACGAGGCGGCTAACTCGGTGGTCAAAACGATGACGGCCGATTCGGAAGGGTACACTGCTCTAGTAGAATTTGCACAACCGAGTGCCCATATGTTCGGCCCACCCAATGACGAGACGTTTCTTAGCCATCCACTAGCCGAACGGGGACTGAGACCTTACGGCGTGTTCGAGGTGCTCGATTCCTCGTGGATTCGCCAGTTGGAAGAGATGAATAAGCGCCACAGCCGGCACGCTCAAAGCCGGTACGGCGACCTACGGCACTACATTTTTTCGTTTCACGATTCTACTTTCGAGTGCATCGCAAAGGCTCTTGCCGTCAATTTGCGAGAGGCTTCGCTGCGCGATGTCATGTTCGAGATGCTTCAACGGGTGCAAGGGCCGTGAAGATGGATCACACAAATCTTAGTAGAACCGTGTCGCATGCACTCAGGCACGAACCTGGAGCCTATGGACTGACGCTCGACGCCCAGGGGTGGGTCGGCATTGCCGATCTACTTCGAGCGCTTCGAGAAAGCGACGCTCAGTGGACGGCTCTATCTGAAGCCGATCTCAGTGAGATGGTGCGCAGATCGGCCAAGATTCGTCACGAAATCAACGGGGGGCGCATTCGAGCGCTGTACGGTCACTCGACTCCTGAACCGCTAGCCAGAGAGCCGAATCGGCCGCCCAACTTCCTCTTTCATGGAACAAGCCCTGTCGCCGCCGAGGAAATCCAGGTCCAGGGGTTGAAGCCCATGTCCCGGCAGAATGTTCATCTTTCGGTTGATGAAGAAACCGCCTTGCAAGTTGGGCGGCGCAAGAGTCCGTGTCCGGTAGTTCTTCGGATCGCTGCTTTGCGGGCCAGTCAGAATGGAGTCCAGTTCTATCAGGGGAATGATTCAGTTTGGCTAGCGGATCGGGTGCCCGCAGAGTTCATCTCACTGGTTATACGGGAGTAACCACGCCGAATCAACAGGTTCGCGGGAAGGGCGTGAAATGCCCCTCAGCAGAATCAACAGGTTGCCGGCGCGTATAACCTTGCGGCGAAGCGCTAAGCCGTGAGAATCGCACAAAGCACGCGCGGACAACAAGTTACCGTCCGGTAACGGCGTATAACCGAAAGATCCCGGAAGCCGCTTTCAGCGGCTGAAAAATGGGGTGACACTCCACCCCGAGCGGGTTGCTGCAAGCTGCAAGGAAGCGATGCCGCAGTGTGGCCGTGGAGGGCGCGCATGATTCCCGCGCGGTGCCGGGAGTGTTCCGGCGAGATGCCAGGACGTGGCCGCGAAGACGTCTTCCGGCGACCTTGCGGCGACCGGCGGAGAGAAGACGTCGCGAGGGGCGGCGGAGCGGAGCCTGGTAGTGGAACATAAAGGGCTGTGCACCAGGGGCGCGGAAAATCGATGGCAAGCGATGAATTCGGGGACAGCACTGGCCCATGAACCGTGGGTTCACCCCCGATCATGAAAATTAGCCGATCAATGGACCACCTGAAGAATCAATAGGTTGCGTCTATTTTCAAGAGAGTCACCACTTTTACCTATTCCAGCACTGATTCTAAACGAGTTATTTCGATTTAGGTCCAAACCGATCTCGATTTCGCAGCCCTCGATGCCCGAAAAACGCCGTTGGCGGGAAGCGTTCGGCTCATCGCGGAGCGATCAACTTCCACCCTGGGCGCAAGAACAACCTTACCCCTGTGCGAAGCCCGCAGGTCACCACGCCCCCGATCGGGGCACAGATATTCAAAACCCGCACACGGCGACTAGGGAGCTCCGGCCAAGAGTGCGACCGTCAAACCCTCCTCAATCTCGCGATCCGCCGAACTCGGAATTTGCACCGCAACTTCCTCGAAATCGCCAACGTCGGCAACCCCGATCACCGATCACGAAAAGAAATCGGCCATCCAAACGAAATCGATCAACCCCATTCGCAGCAATCGCTTAGAAGCAGCCAACACCCGCGCTCACTCTTCCAGCGCCACCGACGGCGAACGAATCCACAAACCCCGCCGCTATCC
>JADYZL010000505.1 GCA_020853155.1 Bryobacterales bacterium | reverse complement strand
GTAGCGATTCCCGAAATGCTCCAGCCGCCGAACACCCTCCCCAGCAGACCCTTGCCATCCTTGTAGACGGGCGGCGTGTAGATCGCGCTGCCCACGACGGAATGACGCCGGTCGAAATCGGCGCGGCCCTTGTCCGCCCGCGGGTCGAACGGGTTCGCCAGGCACCCGCCCAGGTTCGTAGTTGAACTGGAATCCAGCGCCTTCGCGAGCGTATAGTTCCCGGAGAGTTGCAGCCCACCGGAGAACTGCTTGTTCACCTGGAACTGCGCCGAGTGGTAGGAAGCGGTAAACGGGTTATCCAGGTAGTAGCCCTGAGGCCCGTAAATCCCCTTCCCGAACGGCACCCGGCTCTCCGCGTTCTCTTCCGTCGATAGCGGGTTGCCCTGCGCATCGTTCCCCGGAATAAAGATCGCGGCATTGAAGGGGCGGTATGCCGCCAGCTTGATGGTGGACTTGCCGATATACGCGCCCGAAACCATCCACTCCCGGCCCACCTGCCGCTGCACGCTGAAGTTCCAGGAGTTCACATACGTGGATCGGAAGTCCCGCGTTTGCGGGCCGAACAACCCATTGATCGGATACGTGAACGTGAACGCGTTCGGATCGATGAACGCCGGGGGTGCGGTGGCGCCCACGCTCCCGAACGGGTTCGAAAGCTTGCCGTTCGCGAAAGCGCGGCTTCCGCCGTAGAAAGGCGGGTTCTCCTGAGCGATCGAATCCGTATTGAGCGTGTCGTAGAACAATCCGTAGGCGCCCCTCACCGCGGTTTTGCCGTCGCCAAAGACATCCCAGGCGAAGCCCACACGTGGTGCGAAATTATTCTTATCCGTGTTGTAGAGCCCACGTGGCAGGTCTCCAGGGAACAGCATCCCGACGGGCGCAGTCGGGAAAGTTGTCGAATGCACGGAAGGATCGGGGTAAACCGTGTTCACGCGGTTGAACTTGTCCTGCCAGGGAATGGGCAATTCATAGCGCAATCCCAGGTTCAGGGTCAGCCGCGAGGTGATCTTCCAATCGTCCTGCGCGTAGAGCGCGTAGAACCGGCCGTCGCCGTCGTTGTCGCGCACACCATTGGTTACGGAAAGCTGCTGGTAGGCGCCCAGCAGGAAGTCCGCGAACGAGTCGCCCCGTGTGGCGGAACCGCCCCCGGTGCGCTGCCCGTTAAACGAGAACGCGGGTGGGCCTAGGAAGGATTGGAAGAAGGAAAGATCCATGATCTCCCCACCGAATTTGAACGTGTGTCCGCCCGTTACCCAACTGAAGTTGTCCTGGATCTGATACGTATTCGAGACGAACTTCACCGGCCCGCCCGAATTCAAGTTGAATCTTCCGGACACCCGGAACTGCGGGCTGCCGCCATTCGTGTACACCGGCATGTCCGTGATTCCAAGTTCGCCCGGGGTCCGCGTGACGAGCGGGGAATCGACCGAAAACGACCGCGTGAACCCAAGCGTGAGCTGGTTGAGCGTGGTGGGGGAGGTGGTCCACACATGGTTGAACCCGGCATTCTGTGCCCGCGGCTTGCGCGCGCGACCCATCCAGCCGGCAACGTTGGTGCTGTAGGCAAGGTCGCTCTCCGACAACTCATTCTGGTTCAGGTAGTAGTGGACGAACAAACTTTGCCGGTCGGTCAGGTTCAGATCGTGCCTCAGCATGTATAGCGAGGCATTGCGCGTCGCCGCGCCCACGGTCTGCATCGCTCCGCCCGCACCGGTGGGAACGAATGTGAGAAGCTTCTGGGCGACGGGATCGATCAAGGATGTGGGAATTCGATTGTTGGCAAACGGCTGCCCCGAGGCAGGGTTCACCAATTGGCGGCTCAATGCGGAGAAGTCCCCGTTCACTTGGGCCTGCGTAGGCGGGAAGAACGAGGTCGCCGAAGCTTGCCGCCGGTCTCTCGTGGATTCCCAGGACCCAAACAGGAACGCCTTGTTCTTCTTCAATGCGCCCCCCGCCGCCAACCCGAATTGATTCTGAATCAGATTGGGGCGCGTTCGCTGGAAGAAACTGCGCGCATTGAGGTTGTCGTTGCGCAAGAACTCCCAAGCCGCGCCGTGGAATTCGTTGGTGCCTTGGCGGCTCACCACGGTGATGTTGGCGCCGGCGTTCCGCCCGCTCTCCGCGGAAAACGCGCTCGTCTGGATGCGGAATTCCTGCACCGCGTCCGGCGGCGGCACATTCAACCCCGTATTGCGCGATGGATTGTTGAAGTAGGTTCCATTGAAGCGGTTGTAGTTCATATTGGCTCGCGAACCGTTCACGTTCATGCGCGGTCCGCTGCGCGCGTCGGAAACATCGGAGTTGTCCGGCGCCACCACGCCCGTGATGCCGGGCAGCGTGGCCGCCAGGCGCATGATGTTGCGTCCGTTTAGCGGAAGGTCCACCAGACGCCGGTCGTCGATCGACGCCGCGATCTGGGAGGATCGCGTATCCACCAGCGCGGCATCCGAAGTCACTTCGACCGATTCGGTCACTTGACCGAGTTGAAGTACAACGTCGGCCCGCACGTTCGCGTCCACTCCCAGCACGATGTCGGATGTGCGCGCGCGCTTGAACCCGGGCGCTTCCACATCCACGCTAAACGTGCCCGGGGTCAGGCCCAGGATCTGGTAAAATCCCGCTTCGTTGCTGGAAGCCTTTCGTGTAGCTCCCGTAAGTTGGTTTGTCAGCGTGATGTCTGCCTTGGCGACGAAGGCTCCGGTTGGGTCTTTCACGTACCCGCTGATATTGCCGTTGGTCTGCGCCCACATGGCGACGCAAAAAAGTAGAGCGAAACTGATTCGAAGGATTTTCAAAGCAGCCCCCTTTTCTTGTTTTGTGCAAGTATACTCCCGAGTCTACTTTCAATTCCATCGAGTTCTTGAAAAGTTCACAATTATTTCTGGTTTATCGGTCCAATCGTGCCGCTTCCGCCGCTTTGCCTCGCTACGCCCAGGCATTCTCCGCTCCCGCATTTTTCCGTAGAATATCTCCCATCCGTTTGTCGATCTGGGATCTCGGCATTCGGCCATCTTGCAGAGGGGGCCATGCATGTCTGCCAATGGCAATGGCACTCGAGTCCGTGTGCTGGTGGGCCCCCGCAAAGGGGCGTTTATCCTCGAATCGGACGGCAAGCGCAAGCAGTGGGATATCGCCGGACCATTCTTCGGGGGCTGGGAGATGTATCACGTCAAGGGGTCTCCCGTGAACCCGGACCGGATCTACGCTTCTCAAACTTCAGGGTGGTTCGGGCAGGTGATCCAGCGCTCGGACGACGG
>JADYZL010000504.1 GCA_020853155.1 Bryobacterales bacterium | reverse complement strand
GTGAGCGGCGACACGCGGGAATTGGGAATCCAGCTTCAGCAGGTCTGGTTCACGGGAAATTCCGCCCCATGAGCGGAGGCAGTTGCGAGCAAGCGCCTACAAACCGAATGGGTGGCGAGCGTTGAGCGGGCCTTCGGCGTAAAAGGGTTCCCCGAATTCGATGCCAACGCTGAAGCCGTAGGTGGTCGCAAACGCGGTAACCCGAGCGCGCCGTTCGGATTCGCCCGGGAACTCCAGGGGATCCTCGAAGCCCTCGCGCGTCTCGAACGGTTCGAACTGGGAGCGGTAGGCGAGCAGCGCTTCGAACTTCGCTTCGACCTGCGCCCGCGAGAGGGGCATCACGAGTGAGGGCGGGGCGGGCGTATCCGGCGCTCCACGGAGGATTTGCGCGGGCCGGTGTGGGGCGAGATCGTCGTCGAGTTTGGGCCAGCCCGCGGCGTAACAGGCATCGCGCAGCATCTCCCATGCGTAGCGATGGTCCGGGTGGCGGCGATCCGGGTGAGGGCCGAGCGCTACTCGCGGCTTGAGGCTTCGAATGATGCCGGCGAGCGTCATGCGCGCCATGATGTTATTCTCCAGGCGTCCATCCGGGAGGCCGAGATTGCCGCGCCAGGCGACGCCGAGAATGCGCGCGGCTTCTTCGGCTTCCGCCACGCGTTGTTGCGGGATGCCGCGCGGGCTCATGTCGCCGGTGCTGAGGTCGAGGATGCCGGTTCGCTTGCCTTGTTCCGCGAGGGCGAGCAGCGTGCCTCCGCAAAACCATTCGGCATCTCCAGGGTGAGCGGCGACGGCCAGCACGTCGAGCGCGGCCACTTCGGATACATCGAGCGTTGGATAAAACATTAGCGGGTCCAATCCACCTCAAGCCGCCGGTGCAGCGGCTGCGTTTTGAAGAAACGGATGAGCAGGAAGCCTGCGATGAATCCGCCGATATGGGCAAACCACGCCGTGCCGCTCGCGATGGCGGATTGGCCGGCGGCGAAGGTCCCGCTGACGACTTGGATGAGCAGCCAATAAGCGAGCAGGAAGGGCGCCGGGATCTCCACCGTGGTGATGAAGACGAAGATCGGCACGAGGGTGAGGATGCGGCTGTGTGGGAACTTCGCCATGTACGCGCCCATGACGCCCGCGATGGCGCCGCTTGCGCCGAGCGTAGGCACGGGGGAGCCGATGCTCATGGTGAAATGCGCCAGCGCGGAGAGCACGCCGCAGAGCAGGTAGAAACCCAGAAAGCGCTTGTGGCCGAGGATGTCTTCCACGTTGTCCCCGAATATCCAAAGGAACCACATGTTGCCGATAATGTGCAGCCAGCCGCCATGCAGAAACATGGAGGTGGCGAGGGAGTGCAGCGCCAGGCGATCCGGCACCAGGGCCCAGGTGAGGATGAAGCGTTCGAGCGCCTGGGGCGGCAGGATCAACTGATACAGGAACACGGCGGCATTGATGGCGATCAACGCCATCACGACGTAGGGCTTGGCGTAGCTGCGCTCGGTATCGCGAAGGGGAATCATGCTGAAGGTCCGCTACACACCGGGTGCGGCGGCGGCGCGAGCCGCAATCTCCTTGTTGCTTCGACGTTCGCCGCGCGCGATGAGGTTCCGGGCCGCGGCTTCAGTGGAGATGCCGCCGCGCGCCCCGATTGCCGTGCAATTCAGCGCGGCAAGCGCGTTGGCGAATTCGAGTGCTTCGCCGATAGGCATTTCCTTCAATAGCGCGTAACAGAAGCCGCCATGGAAGATGTCGCCCGCCCCGGTAGTGTCTTCGCAGTTCACGACAAAGGCCGGGGAATAGTGGAATTTGCCCTCCGAGAGCGCGAGCGCTCCGTACGCGCCCAGCGTCATCGCCGCCATGCGCATGCCGTAGGTTTTCTGCATGAGGCTGAGGGCGGTGAACGGGTCTTTCTCGTTGGTCCAGGCGGTGGGGAATTCGGAGCTGGTAATCAGATAATCGACGTTCGGCAGCACTTCCTCGAAACCGTGATAGATGGTATCGACATCCACGGTGACGGGGATGCGGTGCTTGCGGGCGATAGCGGCTGCCTTCGCCACCGCGGCGGTATCGTGGCCGTCGATATGGAGCAGCCGCGTATTCGTGATCATCTCCTCTGTGATGTCGCTCGCTTCGAGGCGCAGGCAATCGCCGCGCTGCCAGAGGACGGTGCGCTCGCCGGTGGATTTGTCGATCAGAATGTACGCGGTCTGGTTGGGGCAGTTGGCCACCACCTTCACATCGCTGATGTCGATGCCGGAGCCTTCGAGGCTCTCCATCTGGATCTTGCCGCGGAGATCGTCGCCCACCGTGCCGATGTACTTCGTGCGCAAATTCAGCCGGGCGCACTGCACCATGGCGCTCGCCACCTGGCCACCGGGGCTATACATTTCCTGGTCGAACGCGATCTTGCCCGCGTAGGCGGGAAACTTCGGCAACAGGATCAGGGTGTCCGTGGCATTCAACCCGATCCCGGTTACGTCGAACTGGGGCATAAGCTGAGAGAGTAGCACACGGGGTTGCCGGAAGCCGGGCGCCTAGAGGCTTCGCAGATGGAAACCACCATCGACGTGCAGCACCTGGCCGGTGGAGTAATCGAGCAAACCATCGGCGATCGCGCGGACGGCTTTCGCGATGTCCGCAGCCTCGCCCATCCGGCGCTGGGGCAGAAGGCCGTTGGCGATCTTCTCCTCATAGATCTGCTCCACCTTCGCGATCATATCGGTGCGGATGACGCCGGGCTGAATCTCGAAGACGGTCACCCCATGCTCCGCGAGGCGGTTGGCCCAGAGCGAAACGGCCATGCTCAAGCCTGCCTTGGAAATGCAATACTCGCCCCGGTTCACGGAGGCCGTGAAGGAGGAGATGGAGGTGACGAAGACGATGCGCCCACGCCCGGAATCCTTCATCCAGCGGGCCGCGAGTTGCGTGAGGAAGTAGGGGCCTTTCAAATTGGTTTCGAGCACTTCGTCGAAGATCTCCGGCTTTGCATCGAGGATGTCGGCGCGCTCGCGCGGAGCGATACCGGCGTTGTTCACGAGCAAATCGAGGTGCTCTCCGCGTGAGCGGGCGAGTTCGATGAGAGCCGCGCGGTCCTCGGGCGAGGAAATGTCGGATTGGACGATCTCGCAGCCGGTTTCCTTTTGCAGACTCTCCGCCGCCTCTCGATTGCCGCGATAAGTGGCAATTACGTGGTGGGTGCGGGATAGCTCAATGACGATGCCGCGACCGATGCCGCGGCCGCCTCCGGTGACGATAGCCGTTGGTTTCGAAATGGGACCGATCCTCCTGAACCGGCGCGCATCTGCCGCGCGCCCTCCTCTCGATCATACATGGGCGGGCGTGGATTAGCGCTTGTTTGCGGGACGGGTGGCGCGCAGGCTCACCAGGCCATCGGCCGGAATGCGGATTGCTTCCGAGCCCCGGAACGCCTGCACGCCCGCTGTGCTCGAAGCGCCGCGCAAAGCATCGCCGGGCTGCGTCATCAGTTCGGCGGCAAACGGCAGATTGCGGGAATCCACCCGGAGCGAAATGGCTTCGAGCGAATAGAGCGAGGTGTTTGCGCCCCGGGCCGGAGGCAGCTTCACAATGCGCAACATCACATCCGCGCCCTTCGGAACCTGGACACCTCCGGAAACCAGGGGAGCTTCCAGACTGGCCCGGAAGATCTCTCCGGCGTGGTGGATGTCCGTATTGATCGCTTCCACCATCCGCACTCGGAACACGGTCCCGAAGAGGACGGCCGCGCTCTCCACGGGTTCCCGCTCCAGCGCCTGCGTGGCATTCGCGGAGGGTTGCACCGGTGCGGGTCCGGCGGGCGCAGCGGCGGAGATGGAGCCAGTTTGCGCCTGCACGGTTGCGGGCGGTGCGGCAACGGGTGAAGCGGTTGCAGGCGGGGGCGCGGAGGCAACGGACCGTGAATGACCCGAAGGGGAGGATGTTCCCTGAGAGGAATGCGAAGCGGTTTCAGCGGATTGGGCGATCGAGGAACCGGCTGCCGCAGCCCTGCCGGAATCCACCGCATTCGACGCGGTTCGCGCCGCGCCCCGGGCCGATTCCACGGACGACTCCACCGCCTGCGCGTTGGAGACGATGGGCGCTGCTGCTCCGGCAGCTTGCGATGCCGCCCCTTGTGCGGCTTGTTGTGCGGCTTGCTGCGCGATTCCGCCGTCTGCCGCGGCGGGGTCTGCCGCAACGGCGGCGGCCTGGCTGGCGGTCGCCACGGCCTGATTTGCCGTGGTTGAAACCTTCTGCACACTTTGGGCCGCGCCGCTCACCGGAGCCTGCGCCGTCTTCGCTGCGTTCGCGGCATCACTCGCGCTCCCCAACGCGGGAGGCTTGCCAAAACGGCCCAGCTTCGGCGCTTTCACGGGCGCGTTCATCGCGGAAGTAGCACCTTTCGCTTTCGCGGCCGCTTCCGCCGCCTTGGCCGCGGCCTTATCCGCGGCTTGCTTGGCCTTCTCCGCTTCCTTGGCCATCTTCGCGGCTTGCTCTTCGGCCTTCTTGCGGGCCTTCTCCTCTTCCTTCGCCTTCTTCGGGTCCACTTGCTGCGGAGGGGCTGCCCCGGCTACACCGCCGCCGAAGCTAAGCGAATCTACTTCCGAGATCGGGAACATCTCGATCTTGTTGCCAACTTCCATCCGGATGGTGCGCGCATCGCCGCCGAGAAACGTCCCCGTGATCACCTTGCCGTCGAGCAGTTTGAGCGTATCCGCGAACGCCCCGCTTTGTAGCGTGAACGCGAGTCCCAGCACGATCAGCAAGCGTCTCATTCTCTGAGTCTCCTTGGGAGGGGCGGCTCGGCTTCTCCGGCACGGGCGCCGCTCCAGATATCTACTCCATTGTGCGGCGAAATTCGGGTGCCTGCGCGGCGAAATCCCGCGGAAGCGATCGGCATTTCGCGGTTCGGCGCGGCGGGAGTGGCGAACAAGCGCACATCCGGGCGCGGAGCCCCTCTATCTGGGAATTCGTATTTGCGCGGCGAGGAGGCTCTTCGAAGTCTAGCCGCCGGTCTTAATCACAACCTGGCGGGCCAGTTCCTCATCTACTTTGTGCGGATCCGCGGCCTGTTCGCGATGCCGCTGCAACAATGCGCTCAGGATGCCTTTGCCCCGCTCGAATGCTTCCTTGAAAGCAGACTTCCGTTCGCTTTCCGTGTAGCCGTAGCCCATCCGGTAGAAGCGTTCGAAGCTCTTGCCAATCACCCAGGTTCCC
>JADYZL010000503.1 GCA_020853155.1 Bryobacterales bacterium | reverse complement strand
TCGGGCATGAAAAAGGCGCGTTCACCAACGCGCTATACCGGAGAACCGGCCGATTCGAAGAGGCCAGCGGCGGCACGCTATTTCTGGACGAGATCGGAGAGCTTCCATTGGCTCTGCAACCCAAGCTCTTGCGCGCCATTCAGGAACGCACCCTGGAGCGGCTCGGAAGCAATCGTCCCATTCAGATCGACTTCCGGCTCATCGCGGCAACAGCCCAGGACCTTCAACAGGCTGTGGCGGCGGGCAGATTCCGTGAAGATCTTTATTACCGGTTGAACGTAGTCCAAGTTGCGCTCCCTCCCCTGCGGGAGCGCCGAGAGGATATCGCGCCGCTGGTGCAACGATTCCTGGGCCGATCAGAGCGCCCGGTATCGATACGCCGGGAGGCGCTGGATCTGATCCTCGCGCACGATTGGCCGGGCAACGTGCGGGAACTGGAGAACGTGATCGCCCGCGCGACGGCGATCGCTCCCGGCGGAGTGGTCACGGCCGATTGCATCGAACTCCGGCGGAGCGTTGTTACGAACAGCCCGAACTGGCTGCGGCAGATTCCGTACGAGACGGGATACAAGAAGGTAGTGAGCCAGGTCGAAGAGCATCTGCTACGGTCTGCGCTGACGAGTGCGAACGGGAACAAGGCGCGCGCGGCCGGTGTCCTCGGAATTCAGCGGCGGCTGCTCTACGACAAGATGCGGGAGTATCAGATCGAGTGAGCGATGGAACCGCAAGGCCCCGGGGAACCCGGGTCTCCGGCCGCACGCACGCCCTTCGCATGCAGCTCCACTTCGTGCACGCCGCCCTGCGATGGAAGACCCATGGACTGGGAACGGCTTCCGGCTGACCTCGTTGTCCCTGCTCCCAGACGGCGCTAGCCTTCGACGGGTGCGTGGCCGCCTTCGTTGCCGTTGCCGCGCCCGGTTGGGGAGGCTGGGGCGTCGATTTTGGGGAAGTAGTTCTCCAGGCGCTGCTTCACGGCTGCGTGCTCCGGCTTGGCGGCGAGATTCTCCCACTCGTTCGGATCGTTGCTGTGGTCGTAGAGTTCCTCGGCGCCATCCGCATAGCGAATAAAACGCCATCGCTCATCGCGCAGCGCGTGGTTGCCGCGCCGGAAGGTGGTGAGCGTGGGAGTACCCTTGGGTGCTTGCGGATTCTTGAGGAAGCGCACGAGGCTTTCGCCCTCTACGGTCTCCGGCTTCCGCGCCCCCGTGAGCTCCGTGAGGGTGGGGTAGATGTCGAGCAGATTCACGGCTCTCGTACACCGGCCGCCCGGCTTCGTCACACCCGGAACGGTCATCATCAGCACGTTGCGGGTGGCTTCCTCCCAAAGCGTAAACTTCCGCCAATGCAGCTTCTCGCCCAAGTGCCAGCCATGGTCGCTCCAGAGCACGATGTCAAAACCGCCCGCGTTCGGGCCGGTTTCGAGCGCGCGGAGCACCCGCCCCACCTGCGCATCCGCGAAGGCGATCGAAGCCAGATAAGCGCGTGCGGCAGCCTTCCAGGCATGCGCCCCCGTGATTCGCTGGTGGTCCTTGTTGGACCTGGCGATCTTCACGCCGGCCGGAGGGATGTCGTCGAGATCGTTGGGATTGACAGCGGGCAGTTCAATGGAATCGAGCGGGAACAGGTCAAAGTACTTCCTGGGCACATACCAGGGCAGATGCGGCTTATAGATGCCGCAGGCGAGAAAGCGTGGGCCGCTGCTCTTGCGGGCGAGTTGCTTGATCGTCCAATCGGCCACGCCGTAATCGCCCATATCCTCGTCGCCTTTGTCGAGAGGCCCCCAATCCAGGTTGCCGGAGCCCTGAATGCCATTGGCGGGCTTCGCCGCGGGTTCGGGCGTTGGCGGCTGATTGCGCTGCTGCGAAGGCCAGTAATCGTCCCAGCTTTGCGGATCCGGATAGTTGCCGTGATAGATCTTTCCCGCGCCCATCACCGTGTAACCCGCGCCACGCAATGCTTGCGGAATAGAGAGAGCATTCTCGAGCAACGGAGACTTGCGGTACGGTTCATCGTTCGAATAGACGCCCGAGGTCGACGGCCTCGCGCCGAACATCAGCGCGGCGCGGGAAGGATTGCAAAGCGGCGCGGCACAATGCGCGTTGCTAAACAGCACGCCGGTGGATGCAAGCCGGTCGAGATTGGGCGTCCGCGTTTGCGGATGTCCGCCGAGGCAGCCGACCCAATCATTCAGGTCGTCGATGGAAATAAAGAGTACGTTCCGCCGGCTCGCCGACGGCGCATTGCGGCAGAAGACAAGCGGCGCCGCCGTTGCGGCAAGCAGAGCGCGTCGAGAGACCATGGCGGCAATTGTATCCCTAAGACACGCGGCACGGAGGGCGGGCCATCCGCGGTCTTAGCGCGCATCCGAGAGTTTCATGAGGAGCAGGCCCAGGACGATCAGGAAGAAGGCCGCGCCACGCAGGGGGCTTAGCTGCTCGCCAAGAACGGCGACCCCGACAGCGAAGGCCCCCACGGCGCCAATACCCGTCCAGACGGTGTAGGCCGTGCCAAGTGGAAGGGTTCTCATGGCATAGGAGAGCAGACCGAAGCTGGCAAACATCGAAACGAGCGTGAGCGTGGTGGGTATTCCCCTCGTGAAGCCCTGGGACTGCTTCATGTAATAAGCCCAGACGACCTCCAGGAGGCCGGCGAGGAAAAGCGCGGACCAAGCCACAATGACCCTCCGTTTTGAACACCGGGCCGTCCCGGACATTGCTCCCCAAAGCGGGGCGGAGGTCGTGGCCTCGCTATCTCCAGTTTCGGGGGAACGGGGAAGCCCGGTCAAGCCGCGCCCACCCGGATCCGCGTATGCGGCGTGGGTGGTGCGGGTTCGCGGTTGGAAGAGAATGAACCCTGCTCCGGGTCGTTTCGCCGGAATAGAATGGGAACACGATGATGGAACGCCGCACGCTTCTCACCCACTCCGCCGCCACCCTCGCCATTGGCGCTACGCTCGCAGCCGCGGGAAACGGCAATGCCCAACCAGCCGCTGCCTCGGCAGCCGCGCCAAGCCCGGCGCCGGTCAGGATCGGAGTGGATCTATTCAGCGTGCGGGACCAGGGCTGGAGCGATTTCGAGATGCTCGCGTACGCGGGGCGTCAAAAGCTCAAGCACGCGCAGTTTTCCGTCACGCGTTTCTACAGCGCCCTCGCGCCGGAGCATCTCCGCAAAGTGCGGGAACGGGCCGATTCGCTGGGGATCCGGTTGGAAACGGGGATGGATTCCATCTGCCCGACATCCACGCGCTTCGCGAAAGAACTGGGTACGGGGCAGAAGCAGCTACTCGATCAGTTGGCGACGGCGAAGATCGTGGGCTCGAAGATCGTGCGCTGTTACCTCGGGACGATGGCGGATCGGAAGACCGCGCTCTCCTTCGACCAACACATTGAATCCATGCTAGGCGTCCTCAAAGGGGTGAAGCGGCAGTTCGTGGATGCGGGCGTGAAGGTATCGATCGAGAACCATGCGGGCGACTTCCAGGCGCGGCGGCTGCGCGCGGTGATCGAAGAAGCGGGAAAGGATTGGGTGGGCGCCACCTACGATTCCGGTAACCCCTGCTGGACAATGGAAGACCCGCTGGCAGCCGCGGAGACGCTCGCGCCCTACGTCGCCACCGTCCATCTGAGGGATTCGCAGGTGTGGGCGGATGAGAAGGGGTTGCAAGTGCAGTGGGTCCGTTTCGGGCAGGGCAACATGCGGATGGCCGAAGTGGTGAAGCGGCTGCATGCTGCGAACCCGGAACTGGTGTTCAATCTGGAAACGATCTGCATCGGAACCCGGCCGTTTCCCGTGAAAGAGGCGGCGTTCTGGAAAGGGTATGAAGATATCTCCGCCCAGGATCTGATGGGGCTCTACGACTTGGCCGAGAAGGCGAACCCGGCGCCCGACCCACCGAAGCGTTCGAAAGAGGAAGCGTCGCGAGCGCAGCTTGAAGAATCCGGCGATTCAATTGCGGGCATGCGGAAGATCGTGGCCGGCCTGGGGCTGAGAGAAGCCTGAGCGGAACGCGAATCTATCCGTGACGGGCCATTCGCGAGGTCCAGCGGATATAACGCCCGATGTTGACCCGGTTGCCCCAAAGGAACTGCCAGAATTCGCGAAAAGTGAGAGATTCCGCCTTCCGGCCCGAGTAGGTTTCGACGCGCCAGCGGAGATAGGGGCTATCCCAGGGATGGAAGCGATAGCCTTTCGTGGCCAACCAGAGAAAACGAATCATTGCTTCCGCCTTCACCACCCCCGCGCTAGTTGGCCTTCCGGAACGAAGCTTGGCCTTCCTGCTTTTCCGGCACCGTCAGCGGCGGTGAGGAGGGCATCTCCGGAAGTTCGCTGCCGCGATTCGTGGCGTAGTACCCGGTTCTCGTGCGGACGGAAAGCCCGCGGCCCTTGACCTTCACTTCAATGCGGCGGAAGCTGCCATCCATGGACTCGTTGGTGGGTGAGTAGGCAATCACGTACTGATTGCGGATATCGTGCGCCACGCGGTTCGCGATTTCGCTGACCTCATTGACGGAATCCGGGAAGTACGATTGGCCGCCTGTCGCCTTTGTGAGTGCTTCGAGCGCCCGTTCCGCACGCTTGGCCTCGCGCCGTTCTTCGTCGTTCAGAATGCCGATGGCATAGACGAGCACTTCGGCCTGCTGGGAGCGCTGGACCAGCTTTTCGAGCGTCATGGCACTGGCATTATCGTTGCCGTCCGTGATGACGACCAGCACCTTCTTATCTTTCTTGCCCTTCTCCCGGATGTAATCGATCGAGGCGCTGAGTGCGTCGCGCATCGCCGTGCCGCCGCGCGAATCGATCTGGGTGACGCCCTCCTCCATTTTCTTGATGTCATTCGTCATGGTGACATCGAGATAGAGGTCGTCGTTGAAGTTCACAACGAAGACTTCATCGTCCCGGTTCGAGCTTTTCACAAGCGAGACGGCGGCGGCCTCCACCTGCTTGCGTTTATCCCGCATGCTGCCGCTGTTATCAATGACGAGCCCCATTGAAACGGGGACATCCTCCCGAAGGAAGGTGCGGATGGGCTGCTCATCCTTATTTTCGAAAACGGTAAAGTCGTCCTTCTTCAGGGTGGTGACGAGGTCGCCCTTGCGGTCCACAACGCTCGCGTGCAGAACAACCAGCCGGGTATCCGTGCTGAACGTAGGGTCCTGCGCGGGAAGCGGAGCGGGCGCGGAAAACAATCCCGCGCAAAGTGGGATCAGGGCGAAATACAGCGGGAATTTCATAGAATCGTCTCTCCCGGCGAACTATTGCGTGGGGGCGTAGTAACCAGGCCGCCAATAGGCTTTCAGTCTGGGAAGACCGCGCGGCTGAACGAGTTCCACCTTTACCTTGCGATACTTGCCATCGCGCATCGAATTGCTCGGAGTGTATCCAAGGACGTACTGATTCCGCAATTCGATGCCGATCTTGGCGCTAACATCAGGCAGTTCATTGATAGAGGTAATGATGAACGGGCGTCCACCGGTCTGGTCACTGATTTCACGAAGCAGACCGGGGCCCCGCATTTCTTCGGGGGTGGAACTGTAGGCGTCAAAGATCCCGATTGTATAGATTTGCACGTCGGCTTCCCGCACCAGATTTCGAATCTCACTGGTCGTGTAGCGGCTCGAGTTATCCGCGCCATCGGAAATCACGAGTAGCGCCTTGCGGGGGTTCCTCGCCTTTTTCATTTCGTTGAGAGCGAGATAGATGGCGTCGAGGAGAGCCGTGCGGCCCTTCGCCTGCGAAAACGTGAGGCGGTTCTGAATTTCTCCGGGTTCGTTCGTGAAGGCTTGGGCGAGGAACGGCCGATCATTGAACTGGATGAGGAAGAACTCGTCGTCGGGACCGGCGGTCTTGAAGAATTGCGCCGCGGCCTCCCGGGATTTCTGCAGCTTGTTCTTCATGCTGCCGCTCGCGTCAAAGACGAGACCCACCG
>JADYZL010000502.1 GCA_020853155.1 Bryobacterales bacterium | reverse complement strand
TCCTTTCCGCGGGAATCACCAGGCCTGTGCTGATTTCCGCATTTGCGTATCGGGCCTCGCCAGGCGAGGGTCCAGCCAGCGTGGTGATCGGCATGGTGGAAATGTATGCCTCCACGACACCCTACGCGCCCAACTCCCTCCCCGGTAACACGTTGATCACAGACACGTTTACGGCGAACCTGGGCCCGGACAACACCCTGGTTTTTTCGGGTCCCGTGGCCACTACGAGCCCTGGTTGCGCCGGCCCGGGCGTATGCCCGTTCGACCTGGTTTTCAACTTGGATACACCTTTCCTATATAACCCCTGGGAAGGGTTTCTCCTGTTTGACTTTTTTCTGACCGATGTCGGGGGAACGGGCGCCCTGGACGCACGCGAGTTTACTTCCCCCGGCGGCTCGATGGCCAGTCTGGTGGGCGCCCTGGATGGAACTACCGGAAAGGTATTCCTGGATGGCACCATCGTACAGTTCACGTATGAAGAAGTACCTGAGCCAGCTTCGGCGACGTTGCTGCTGGGCGGCTTCGCCGCACTGATCTTGAGGCGGAGATGGACGGGCGCGCAATAGTGCGGAAGGCTTTTCCGGGGGTGCTGTGACATGTTCTGTGTGAATTGTTTGGCAGCCTGAAGGGGCGAAGCCCAACCACAATTCCTTTCGGGAGGGCCCGTTGAGCCCGGCGGGGCGACGGAAGGAAGCGGGCGCGCGGGAGGGGCGGTTGGCTTGAACCGAGGCTCCAGCCATGGGAAGCGGCATCACCCCGCCCGAACGGCGCGGGAATTGGCGCGCGAGGCCGATTCGGGCCTCTGGCGCTCGATGAAAACGAGAGGCGCCGGGCTAACTGGCGCGGCGCTGCCGCAGGATGAGCGCAATGGCGAGTGGCGCCAGCAGCACGAACGTGGCGGGTTCGGGAACCTCGCTTCCCGGCCCGGTATCGCTTTCGATGGATACGTTATCGATCCAGAGATCGGGCGAAGAGCTATAAATAAGAGCATTCACGACGCCGAAGTAGATGGTGTACGTTCCGCTCTGTGGAAGGGTGACCCGATGCGTGGTCCAGCCGCTGATCACCGGGCCGACTTCGGGCAGTGGCCCCACAGTGGCGACACTAGCGATCCTCGTGAGTTGCGTGGCGTTCGACTCGAATTGGACTCCGTAGAACGCCCAATCGTCGTAAGGAAGTTCGTCTTCGCTCACAAAATTCCAGCGAAACTCGAGGGTATCCCCAGCCGTCACTACAGCGCTTTGCCATATCAACGCGCCTGGAACAGGCGCCACGCCTCCATTCGAGGCGCTGAGCGTGTCGGTGTCGATCGACATCTGGGATACGAAGTCGGAGAGGGGGTACCGGCTTGCCGTCAGGCGCATGGCATACTCGCCACTATCAGCCAGAACTTCTCGCGCCCCGTAGCTAAGGCTCGTTGATATAGATACGTATCCTATCTTTTCCCACGGGCTCGAACTTCCCGATTCGAAGCCGCCGTTGAGGAGAGAAGCGGTGGCCAGACTGGAAGCCAGAAGGAGGCACACAAGTAGTTTTGGAAAGGTTCGCGGCATCGGTTCACTCCCCCCGGGTCCCTTGTCTCCAACCCGCCATTGCACGGTGCTCTTGATGGCGATTCTCTGGGAAACAATCGGAATGTCTCCTCTGGACATTAGCATCCAGAAGTCTACAGTGTGAACCTGGAAGGCCGCTGAAAGCGGGAAAGGTGCGAGAGTTTTTGTGGAGATCGCGACGAAATTATCTGCAAGTATAAGCGAGAAGGTTCTGCGAATGCGATTTCGCATGCCCAGAGCGTATGTTTGCGGGAGAGGCTTGGAGAATCCTGCTGCTGCGGCTGGAACTGGGCTCAAAAACACAAATCGTTACATTTGTGCCGGGATCCGCTCTCGTCAAGCGGATTTCGCCGTTTTCCGATGCCACCCGCCTTTCACCTGCTGCCACGTCACGCTCAGGAACATCCGCGGGAGGGTGCGGGGCTACAGCCACGGGTGGAGCGATTCGTGGCGGACTTGCCAGGCTTCGGGGAAGCCGGGGGTGCTTCGAGCCCTCTGGTCTTGCCAGCCTGCGGCCATGAGCGCGACGGCGGATAAGAGGCCTCCGTTGCCGGGGAGGTAGAGGGGAAGACTGGGGCGCTGGTAGTTGTGGCCGTTCGGGAGCCATTCGTTCTTGGGCGAGGGGAGCAGCAGAGCGTCCACGGCGACTTCCGGTTCGAGGAGGCGCGTGGCGGTCATGGCCGTCATCGGATAATCCCAGCCCCAGGTATCGGCCCACCGCCAGCTCTTGAGCGCGAGGTGCAGGGTGCGGCGCATCGTTTCCGGATCCGCCAACTCGCCGGGCAGGACGCCCAGCGCGGCGAGCATCGAGGGGTGATCGTAGTTGCGCTTTGTGAAAGTTTCCGGGCAGTTCTCGTGGGCCAGATAGACACCTTCTCGAACGGGGAGCTTCGACAGGTTGCGGCGGACGCGCTGCCAGCGAGGCTCTTCCGGGAGGCCGAGGCGTCGCCGCCACTCGAGGGCGATGGCGAGGCCGTGCCGCCAGTATTCGAGTTCGAACGTGGGATTCCAGGTTTCGCGTGGGGGGTGGTTCTCCTGCGCCGGGATGACGGGCGGGCCGAAAATGTATCGGCCGTTGCGCTCGACGGCGAAGGATGCCATGAACTCCGCGGTGGCAAAGACGATCCCGGCATAGCGCTCAAGTGTCTCTTTGGTTGGGTGGGCGCGCCAGAGGAGTTCCGCGAAGGCGATGGGGTGCGGCTGCTGCCAGATGAGGAGCGGCCCGATGGCGGAGGGGCTATCGGCTCCATCGGGACCCGCCATCTTGGGCCAGCGCGCGCCGGTATAGCCCTGGCGCCGGGCAGTGGCGGTGGCCGAGGGGAGAATCCGCCGGTACCAGCCCATGCCGCGGGCGAGCAACTCCGGGCGGTTCCACAAGGGGAAGTGCGCGGCATGCCACCAGTGCATTTCGAGGTGGAATTTCCCGTACCAACTGTTGCAGGTGAGTCCGGTTTCCTGCGGGGGCATGGAACCGGCGCATTGGATGGCGGTGAGGTATTGGGAGAGGACGGCGCGGCGCTCGATTTCGCGGGCTCGCGGGTCTGAAGTGGCGCTAAAATCGACGGCTCCGCCGCCCTGCCAGAAGCGCTGCCAGTGGGCTTCGATCAAGGGGAAAGGATTGTTCGGTGGCAGTCCCGGGCGGTCTGGGGCGAAGCTCGCGAGGAGGGTGAGTTCGGGGGCGGCGGCGCGCAGGACCAGGGTGTGCGGGGCGGCTTGCTCCAGGGTGGCTGGCTCTCTCCATTGGAGCGCGACCTGGTAATGGTCTCCGTCAAGAACGCGGGCAATACGGACGGCGCGCTCCGAGACGGGGTGAAGGGTGGTTTGGTGTCGGCCGGGGGCGGCCCAATCCGCCGCCGTGATCGCGGGGGAGGCATAGGGGAAGCGCAAGCGAACGGCGATGCGCCCGCTGGGGAGAAGCGCGGCGCGGATGCGGACGGAGAGGCAATCGAGCGAAGGATGACAGGCGGTTTCGACCTCGACGGGCTCGCCATCAAAGACGAAGCGGCTGCGCAGGATGCCCCGCCAAAGATCGAGTTCCTGACGAATGTCACGGATATCGCCCGGTTCGGCTTCCGCGCCGTCCGCGCGCACGAGGAGGAAGCCGATCTGGCCCAGATGCAGGCGGTGCGGGTTCTCGCGGAGGAACTGGAAGAGTTCGCGCTGGCCATCCGCTCTGGTGGCGTAACCGACGGGGCGGCCGTAGGTATCGAAGGGCTCGTATACGAACTCCCGGCCGCGCAGGCTGGCGGGCATGGGGAACGAATGCCAGCCCCACTGGGATTGCGTGCAGAGGGGCATCGCCTTCTCGTAGAGCGCGGGGAAGGTTTGGAGGCCGGTGACGTCTGCCGTGAAGGCAAACTCCCCGTTGCCGACCGAGAGGGGGGAGCGTGGCGAGAACTCCGTGAGGACGGGGGAATGGCGGGTGACCACGGAGCGCCGGTCAATGGGACCCGCGGAGGACGCGGGATGCTGCGCGGGGGGCGCTGCGGCGAGAGCGGGGAGGGCCGCGCCGAAGCGGACGAAATCTCTGCGGGAAGCCGGCATCGCAACCAGTTCAGCCGATTCCGGCGGGAATCGCAAGGGGAATTGCAGCACGGTGGTTTGATAAACTCCGTGAGGCTGGATCTAGAAACACGTTATAGACATTACGGAGGAATTTGCCCATGCCTTTGAGTAAACGTTGCGCCGCCGAGTTCTTCGGCACGTTCTGGCTCGTGTTTGGAGGTTGCGGAAGCGCCGTACTTGCGGCTGCGTTCCCGAACCTGGGGATTGGATTTCTGGGGGTGGCGCTGGCCTTTGGCCTGACGCTGCTCACGATGGCGTATGCGATTGGCCATATTTCGGGATGCCACATCAACCCGGCGGTGACGATCGGCTTGGTGGCGGGCGGGCGTTTCCCGGCGGGAGAGTTGCTGCCCTACTGGGTGTCTCAGGTGGTTGGCGCGATCGCCGGCGCGGGGGTACTGGTGGTGATTGCTTCCGGGAATGCCAATTTCAGCCTCGCGAACGGTCTCGCATCGAATGGCTTTGCCGAACACTCGCCGGGCGGGTATACGATGCTCGCGGCACTGGTGGCGGAAGTGGTGCTAACTTTCTTCTTCCTGTTCGTGATCATGGGCGCGACGGACAAGCGGGCTCCTTCGGCGCTGGCCCCGGTTGCCATCGGGCTCTGCCTGACGCTGATCCACCTGATTGGCATTCCGGTGACCAACCTTTCGGTGAACCCGGCAC
>JADYZL010000501.1 GCA_020853155.1 Bryobacterales bacterium | reverse complement strand
CGCCAATCCCGAGATGCTGCTCCGCCAGCGTCACGGTATTCACCATCAGCATCGCAATGGTCAGCGGGCCGACGCCACCCGGCACCGGGGTATAGGCGGACGCAAGCTCCGCCATCGCGATGGGATTCACGTCCCCCACCAGAACGCTGCCCTTCTCTTCGAGTTGTGTGAGCCTCCGGGCGTCGCCCCGCCAGATCCGCGCCACTTCCGCGGCGTCGGTCACGCGATTCATTCCGACGTCGATCACCGTCGCTCCCGGTTTGATGTAGCTCTCGTCAATCATGGCGGCCCGCCCGATGGCGGCCACCAGAATGTCCGCGCGGCGGCACACGCCGGGGAGATCGCGCGTTTTCGAATGGCAAATGGTGACCGTCGCATTCTGGTGAAGCAGCATCATCGCCATCGGCTTGCCGACGATGTCGCTGCGCCCCACCACCACCGCCTCCTGCCCGGTCATGGGAACTTCGTAGCGCTTCAGCAGTTCGATCACCCCCGCCGGCGTGCAGGCGCGCGGCCCCGGGTTCCCAATCGAGAGATTCCCCACGTTCACGGGATGGAAGCCGTCCACATCCTTGGCGGGGAGAATCGCATCGAGCACGCGCTTCGAATCCACATGGCGCGGAAGGGGCATCTGCACGAGAATCCCGTCGATCTCCTCGCGGCGGTTCAAGCCTTCCACGATCTCCAGAAGCGCGCCGGTCGTGATCTCTTCCGGCGGAGTGATCTTCTCGCTATAGATTCCCAGTTCTTCGCAGGTCTTCACCTTGTTGCGCACATAGATGGCGGATGCCGGGTCCCCTCCGGCGAGCACCACGGCCAGTCCAGGAGCGCGGCGGAACGTGCGGAGACGGTCGATCCGGGAGCGAAGCTCCTCCTTGATCTGTTCTCTTACCGCGACTCCATCCAGCAGCTTGGCCATGTATCGAACAGGATAGCAAACGCCTTTTCCGCGCTCCTTTGCGGGCTGGGCTCCACCTGGCCTCCGCTTCGAGCGAATGCGGCAATTGGATTGCCTCCACGGGAGCATGAGCGCGCCGCGCTGCGCTAACCTGAAATTTGGAACACCAAAAACCATTCGACCTCGCCATCGTGGGTGGTGGCATCATCGGCTTGAGCACCGCCTGGCGGCTGAGCCAGCGCGGTCTCCGCGTTGCGGCGGTGGATTCGAGGATCATGGCCGGTGAAGCCAGTATGGCGGCTGCCGGGATGCTCGCGCCGGGCGGGGAAGCGCACGGCGATGCGCCGTGGGCGCGCCACACGGTGGAGGCTCGCGCGATCTACCCGGATTTCGTCTCGGAGCTTAAAGGAGCTTCCGGTCTGGAGATCGATTTTCGCGAATGCGGTGCGATCGATATCGCCTCGAACGACGAAGTTTGGGCCGAACTTACCGCCCGCCGCGCGGCCCAGGAACCGCTTGGCATCCAGGTGCGCGAGATCGGTGAAACTGAAGGCAGGGAGCTCGTTCCTCTCCTCCGCCCCGGTTCATTCCGCGCGCTCTATTATCCGGACGATGCCATTGTCGATCCCTGTCAGGTGAATGCAGCCCTGGTAGAGACCCTGAAGCGAGCGGGTGTTGCCCTGCTGATGCACGAACCCGTTTCGGCCATTGATCCGGATGGCGGCGGTTACGCGATCCGCGTGGACGGCGCCTCTGGAAGTCAGAACCTGCTCCGGGCAGGTTCCGTGGTGCTGGCCGCAGGCGCGTGGTCCAACGAAATCGCCCTTCCGGAAAGGGTGGCTTCCCGCCTGCCCGCGCCACGCAGAACCATGCCAGTGCGCGGCCACCTGGTGGAACGCGATGGAACACCAAGAGCCCTGCTGCCCATTGCCAGGGAGAACCATCTCTACGTGTTTCAGCGCAATCGCGGCACGCTGCTCACCGGGTCAAACGAAGAGCGTGTGGGCTTTGACCGGACGCCGAATCCCGCCGTGGTCGACGAGATTCTCGGCCGCACGGATCGCCTGCTCCCTGGGCTATTCGCGCCGCGCACGGAGAACTCTGCGTGGGTGGGTTTCCGGCCCGGCATCGAAGGGGAAGGCCCGGAGCTGCGCCGCCTGCCCGAAGAGCGCATCTGGCTAGCCTACGGGCACTACCGGAATGGCATCCTGCTCGCGCCGCACACGGCTGCATTCCTCGCCGGGGAAATCGCCGGATAGATTTTCCGGGGGGCCCTCATTTCGCCGGTGCGAACGGCGCCGGGTTCCAGTTCGGGAAGAAATCCGGCCTTGCGTTCCGGCACGCTTCGAGCAGGTCTGGCGCCCGCTGGCGGCGGCGCAACAGATCCATCATCAGTTTCTCAAGCAGGGCCTCTTCTCCGTCCTCGAGCCAACTGGAGGGAATGCTGGAGAGCGCGCGATCCACCGCGGAATCCGGGAAGTGAAGAATGCGCGTGAGCCACGGCTCGAAGTCGTTCCAGCCGGTAACCTGTTCGTAAGCCGCGGGCCGCACGAACGTTCCCTGCCTCGGGAGATCCTCCAGCCGCCAATCGGGACCCTGGAAACAGTATCCATGGTCGATCATCATCGCGACAAATCCACGCTGGTTGTGGCCGAAATCCCCTTCCGGAAGGAACTCCCGGAAGCGTCCGCGAAAGAAGACGGCCTGGCGCGCGTCGGCGTTGGTCGTCCATTGGTCAAACGCGAGCATGCCATGGAAATGGTTCCGGTTCCGCACGTCTCGAAGGATGGCGTCGGGCAGGTAGTCGTAAATCGCAGTAGTGCCCGGATCCACGGCGACTTTGGAACCAAGGTGCAGCCCTGGCGAGATCGCCCGTTGCGTGTTGCCCAGCGCAATCGACAAACCCTCCTTGCTCGCCTGCTCCAGCCATTCCAGCGAGAAATGCATGAGCGAAGTCTTCGCGGCGCACAGGCCAAGCTGTTCGAGGAAGCACGAAGCGATCCATTCATTGATGAGAATCCGGCGGTGCTGCGCGTTCTCGCGAAATTTCACGACGTAAGTGTCGCCGGTGGCGGCCTGGATCAACCAAGCCTGCGCGCCTCCGCGCATCTTCCGTATCAGTTTTTCGGCAGCCACTGGCACGAACGAGAAAACCCTCAGCCTCCTATCATAAGATTGAGAGGACGTGACCTTTATGGCTGAAGAGAAGAACGAGACCACACCCGGCGGGCGCAGCAAGGAAGATATCGCGCTCGACATGATGAAGTTCATCGCGCAGACCACGAATTACGGGAAGGGGGGAGCCACCACGGGATTCTCGAAGCAGGTCAGCAAGACCGCCGAGGAACATGCCGACGCGCTGATCGAACTGTATGGTAAATGCCGTAAAGCCTTGGCCTGACCGCTCCTTTTAACGCGGCTGCGAAAGCGCGCGAACGATGGCGAAATCCGCGGACAAAAAGTGGAGAAAGAGATCGTGGGAGCAGCGTCCACTACGGCGTTGCCCCTCGCCGCGCCGCCCTCGGCAAGCGGATTGCCAGAGCGACTAGCCTCTTCGTAACCGGACCCCTACCTGCGAATCGATGCCAGAGGATCGTCCCGGCTTCAGAGCCTAGCTGCTCGATTCCACCCGGTAGTTCGGTGCTTCTTTCGTCACCACCACGTCATGTACGTGGCTCTCACGCAAGCCCGCCACGGAGAGTTTCACGAAGCGCGCCTTCTCTTGCAGTTCAAGGATGGTGGCTGCGCCCACATAGCCCATTCCGGACTTGATCCCGCCCACCATCTGGTACACCATTTCGGAAAGAGCGCCCTTATAGGGCACTCGGCCCTCTACCCCTTCCGGCACCAGTTTCTGGGAGGCGTCGAGCGCGTAACGGTCGGAACTCCCCTGGGACATCGCGCCGAGCGAGCCCATGCCGCGGTAGCTCTTGAACGTGCGGCCCTGGTAGAGAATCATCTCGCCGGGGCTTTCTTCGGTGCCGGCGAAGAGGCTGCCGATCATCACGCACTGCGCCCCGGAGGCGATCGCCTTCGTGATATCCCCCGAATACTTGATCCCCCCGTCGGCGATCAACGGAACGCCCGCCGGTTGGGTAGCTTTCGCGCACTCCATGATGGCCGTGATCTGTGGCACGCCCGCGCCGGAGACCACCCGCGTGGTGCAGATGGAGCCCGGGCCGATGCCCACTTTTACGCCGTCCACTCCCAGATCCACGAGCGCTTTCGCCCCTTCGTAGGTGGCGACGTTGCCGGCGATCAATTGCACTTCCGGATATGCGCTCTTCACGCGCCGGATCGCTTCATACACCCTCTCGGAATGGCCGTGGGCCGTATCGATAGCCAGCAGATCGGCCTTCATCCGGATCAATTCCTGCGCGCGTTCAAAGAAATCGCCGCCCGCGCCGATCGCCGCCCCCACCCGCAGCCGGCCCTGGCTATCCTTGGCCGCGTTCGGGTACTTGATCTTCTTCTGAATGTCCTTAACGGTGATGAGGCCCTTCAGGTTGTAATCGTCGTCCACCACCAGCAGTTTCTCGATGCGATGCTGGTGAAGGATCTCCTCCGCCTCGTCGAGCGTCGTGCCGACGGGAACCGTGACGAGGTTTTCCTTCGTCATCACGTCGGAGATCGGCAAATGATACCGGTTCTCGAAGCGCAGATCCCGGTTGGTGAGGATGCCCACCAGCCGGTGTCCCCGCACGACGGGCACACCGGAAATCCGGTACCGCTTCATCACTTCGAGCGCATCGGAGATATTCTTGTCGGGCTCGATCGTCACCGGGTCGACAATCATCCCGCTCTCTGAGCGTTTCACGCGGTCCACTTCTTCCGCCTGCCGCTCGATGGGCATATTCCGGTGAATGATGCCGATGCCGCCCTCGCGAGCCAGTGCAATCGCCAGATGGGATTCCGTCACCGTATCCATGGCGGCGCTGACAATCGGGATGTTGAGTTGAATCTGCCGGGTTACCTGGGTGCTGGTTTCTACCTGTGCCGGCAGCACGTTACTGTAGCCGGGGAGCAGGAGAATATCGTCGAAAGTGAGGCCATCCTCAATGCGTGCAAGGTCCATAGCGGGTTCCCTTCATCATAAAGGGGCCGGGCAAAGCGGAGCAAGAACGCACGGTTTCCCAGGTTACTTCCTACCCCGGCGGCAGTGGCCGGTAGTAGAGATTGCGGAATGCCACCGGGCCGTGATCTCCCTGGAGCATCAGCGGGTTGAGCGCCGCTTCCTCGATGGGCATGTGGGCGCGCGTACCGCCTTCGAGATCCACATTCTCCTGCACCAAAATCCCGTTGTGCAACACCTTCACAAAGCGTGCGTTCGCGGTCTTGCGGCCTTGCGCGTCGATCCTGGGCGCGCGGAACCAGGCGTGAAAGCTCTGCCATTCCCCGGGACGCCGGGAAGCGTTCACCCTCGCCGCGGACCCTCCCACGGGCTTCTCGTTGATCCAACGGTGATAGATGGAGCCGCAATCGGTCGTGGTGGGTTTGGCGACGCCCCAGCTATCGAAGATCTGAATCTCATACAGGCCCTGCAGGTAGACGCCGGAATTCGATCCCCGCGGCACCAGGAACTCCACGTAGAGTTCGATATCGCCGTGCTTCATGTTCGTGACGAGGTTAGCCGTGCGTCCTCGCGGTCCGTTGAGGATGCGGTCTCCCGCGCCCTCCCTCCCCGCGAGCTTTTTGGGATCTTCCACCGGGGAAAAGCGCACCGCGCGAGTGGAGAACCATTCATTCGCCCCCATCCCCGCTTGCGCATGCCAGCCCGTGAGGCCGTCCTCGTTCAGCAGTGGAATCCACCCATCGCTTTCAAGATACGGCGGATCCCCATGGAAATCGCGGTCCAGTTCCGCCGTGGCGCCCACGCTCCATAGCGCGGCGCTGAGCATGGCGAGAATCGCAAAAACGAAGAGTACTTGACGCATCTTGTGTACCTCCTCATGAGGAAACGGCCAGGGGGACGGAACAGCCGGCTATTCCACCGCCGTGCTCCAGCCCCGCCGGTTGAAATCCCAATAAATAAACGCCGCGGCGGCCACCGCGCCCACCAGCAGCAGGCTCCCCAGCGCATACTCATGCAGCAGAATCTTCCCCGCGCCGAAAAGCGTGAAGAAGATCATCGCGCAGCCCGCCGCCCAATCCATCAGATTCGCACCCAGATCGTTCTTCGGTTGCACCTCTGGAGCGAGCGCCGCCACGTGCCGCCAGCCAATCGCCTCCGGTTTCACGCGGCGGTAGAAACTCACCAGAATCGAATCCGGTTCCGGGCTGGTGAGGTAGGTCGTGGCCACCCAAACCACCGTCGTGATGCCCACCGTCCAGAACAGGATGTAAGCGAACCCGTCCGGTGTTTGTGAGTTCCAGCCGAGAACATGCTGCAGGAAGACGGAGACGCACAGGGAAGCCACCATCGCGGAGATCTCGCTCCATGCGTTAATGCGCCACCAATACCAGCGCAAGAGCAGCACGCCGCCCGTGCCCGCGCCGATCGCCATCAGCAGTTGGTACGCGCCCGAAATCGAATCGATCACATACGTCACCGCCGCCGCGAGAATCGTCAAGAGCACCGTGCTCCATTGCGAGATCAGCACGTAGTGTTTGTCGCTCTCGCTGGGGCGCCAGAAGCGGCGGTAGAAATCGTTCACGATGTAGCTCGCGCCCCAATTGAGCTGCGTCGATACCGTGGACATATACGCTGCCAGGAAGCTCGCGATCATCAGGCCCCGCAGGTACGGAGGCAGATAGTCGATCATCACCTTCACATAGCCGGTTTCCGGATCTTCGAGACCGGGGTAGAGAATCAGCGTGGTGAGACCGATCAAAATCCAAGGCCACGGCCGGATAGCATAGTGCGCGATATTGAACCACAACGTGGCCAGCAGCGAATGCTTCTCGTCCTTGGCGCTCAGCATGCGCTGCGCGATGTAGCCGCCGCCGCCCGGCTCCGCTCCGGGATACCAGCTTGCCCACCAGTTCACGGCCAAATACGCGAAGAAAGCGATGAACGGCATCCACGTGGAGTGCAGGTCCGGGATGAAGCTGAGCACCGAATCGGTAGACCCCGCCAGAATGCCGCGCGCCGCATCCACCGCCAGCAATTTCTCCTTGAGCGGAGCAATCCCGCCCACGGCATTCACCGCATAGACTGCCAGCACGATCGTCATCCCCATCTTGATCACGAATTGCACCAGGTCCGTCACCAGCACTCCCCATAGCCCGGAGAGCGTGGAAATGAACGCCGTAATGGCGATGATCGCAAAGATCACCAGGATCGCCTGCTCCTTGCTGATCCCGAGCAGCAGAACGAGAATTTTCACCATCGCGAGATTCACCCAGCCAAGCACCATGCAGTTGATTGGCACGCCCAGGTAGATTGCCCGAAAGCCACGCAGAATCGCCGCGGGCTTACCGGAATAGCGGATCTCCGCGAACTCGACGTCCGTGAGTACGCCAGAACGCCGCCAAAGCCGGGCGAAGAGGAAGACCGTCATCATCCCGCTGAACACGAAATTCCACCACAGCCAATTTCCGGCAATCCCGTTGCGCGCAACCATGCCCGTCACCGCGAGGGGTGTATCCGCCGCGAACGTCGTGGCCACCATCGATGTGCCCGCCAGCCACCAGGGCACGCTCCGTCCGGAGACGAAATAATCGTCGATGCTCTTGCTCGCGCGGGAGCGGTACGCAAGACCGATGCCGATATTCAGTGCGAAATAGGCGGCGATCACCGCAAAATCAATCCAGGTTAAGGCAAAATGCACACAAACCTCATATCGCGAATCGGCGGTCTACCGGCCGCTCGATCAACCGGAATCGAAACAGTATATCGCGCCTCCGGCCGGGGAAATCCGTACCGCTATCCGGCCGGGAGATATAGTTGAGAGGCGTCGCCGATTCCCTCTGGCAGTGGCCGCCATGCAGGGTTTCCGCCGGCTGGGAAGCGGCGCTACTAACCGGGTTTCTCCTTAGAGATCCTCATCGAAGAACATGCGCAGAAAAGACTTTCTCCAACTGATTCCCACCACGCCGCTCGCGACAGGCGCGCTCTCCGCCGCAGCGGAAGCCGTGCGCGTGGCCGGGCCGACGGTCTTCGATCCTTCCCGCCGGCACGAGCGGGATTTCGCCCCCACCGGCGCGCTCAAGCCCCTTTCCGCGAACCTCTACGTGTACGAAGATTGCGTGAACGTCTACATCGTGAAGCGAGGCGCCCGGGCGGCAATCATCAACTTCGGCACGGGAGACGTTCTGAAGGTGCTGCCGAGGATTGGCGTGAAGAGCGTGGATCGCGTGCTTGTCACGCACCATCATCGCGATGCCGTCCAGGGGCTCGCGGACGCCGGCGAATACCGCTTCCTCGTCACCGTCCCCCGCGCGGAAGCACGCTATTTCCAGAATGTCGAAGCATTCTGGCAAAATGCCGGTATCTATCTCAACTATGACCTTCGCTCTCACTGGAACACCCTTCGCCGCAGTGTGGCCATCGCCGGCCAGGTGGCGGGCGGGGACGAGGTGGAGTGGGAAGGCTACACGTTCCGGGTCGTCGAGACGCCGGGCGTCACGGAAGGGTCTGTTTCCTATAGCGCCGAGATCGACGGCCGCCGCGTGGTCTTTACGGGAGATCTCATCGCCGGGGCGGGAAAGGTGAACAACTGGTTCGATCTCCACTGGGCTTACTACGGATTCACGCAAGGTATAGACGCATCGGAGAAGTCGTTCGAACGCGTCCGCGCCGAATCGCCCGCGATGCTGCTGCCGGCGCACGGCGATCCTATCCCGCAGCCGGAAGTAGCCATGCGGGAGAACAGCCGCATTTACACGATGCTGCGCGGGATGCTTCCGCCGAATTCCACGGGACGCACCCGGCGCGAGATGCGCCACATTCTTCCCCACCTCATCCACGCCGGCGGGCCGGAGTGCCAGAACACCGGCGTCATGACGACCTACGCGATCCTTACCGGAACCGGAAAAGCGCTCTTCTACGACTACGGCTACGTCGATCTCGATCACATCCGCAAGCTGAAGCGGGATCTCGGCATCACGCACGCCGTGATCACCTTCAGCCACTATCATGATGACCATTTGATCCGCACCTTCGAGTTGATGCGCGACGACAACATCGAGATCTGGGTGCTCGACAAGATGGCCGATGTCGTCGAGAACCCCACCCGTCATCGCCTTCCCTGTCTCGTCCCGTTTCCCATCAAACCTACCCGCGTCGTGCGCGACGGCGAGAGGATCGAGTGGGAAGGCTACACGCTCGAGTTCTTCCACATGCCGGGGCAGACTGAGTATCATCAGGGGCTCGCCGTGCGCATCGATGGCAGAAAGGTCATGTTCACCGGCGACAATACCTGGAAGAAAGCGGACCCCACGCGCATCCGCAGCGGGCCGCTGGTGCCGCAGAATGTATACTTCCTCGACGGCGGTTTCATCACCTGTGCCAGGAAGATGCTGGAGTATCTGCCGGACATCGTATGCCCCGCGCATACCGAAGAGTACTCCCCGTCGAAGGAAGATTTGGAAGGCTTCGTCGAGTGGGCATACAACCTGCGGGAGGTGATGACGGGGCTCATCGCGCAACCCGATCCCAACTTCGGGATGGATTACCGCTGGCTCCACTTCTACCCCGCGCGGCAAATCGCCGGCAAGGGGGAGTTCGATGTGGAACTACGCCTGCGCAACCACCTCTTCCGGCCCGGAACGATTCGTGTGGAGCTGAAGCATGGCGCGGAAGTCGTCTGCGCCGCGCCCGTGCGAACCGTTAGGGTAGCAGCCAAGACCGAGGTCGCCGTGCCTTTCACTTTGCGTCGGGTTGCGGGCTTCGGCCGCCGCGCGATGGTGATGGCGGATATCACGTTCAACGGGCGGCGCTTGGGAGAGGCCGCCGAACTCGTCGTTGATTAATTCGCGGGGTGCGCCGCGGGCGATGGACGCTCCGCCGGGCGTGCATCCTTGAGCGTGAGCACCCAGCCTGGGTAGCCTTTTTCCGCGCTGCGGGGGTCGAGTTCGGCGCAAAACGCCAGGTCCATCAGCGCACCGGGGATGAACTCATTCTTTCGGTCCGCAAACTGCCACGCGGTGAAGCGGAAGGTTCGTCCATCTTTACGCGCTCTCAGGCGCAAATGCCGCTCGGCGAAGACCGCAGGCTCTTCGGGGATCTCCGCGTCCCTCAGCGCGAATACGGGCGTGGGGTTGCCCAGGCCGAACGGGCCGAGCGCCTCCACTTCGTGCGCCAGCACCTCGCCAAGCTCCTCCGCTTCCACTGTGGCGTCGATCGCGAGCGTGCTCGTCATGTCTTCCGGCGTCAACCGGCTGGCGGCATACGCGCGCAGGCGTTCGCGAAACTCGTCCACCCGCGAAGCGCGCAGCGTCACACCCGCGGCCATGTGGTGCCCGCCGAAGCGTTCAAACAGCTCCGGCATCGTCTCCAGCGCTTCCACGAGAGAGAAGGCGCGGATGCTGCGCCCGGAGCCTTGGTAGAAGCCGGAATCGCCATCGCCACCCAGCACGAAAACGGGCCGGGCGTAGCGCTCCACCAGCCGGCTCGCCACGATGCCCACCACGCCCCGGTGCCAATCGCGTCCGCTGAACACGAGGGCGCATTCGGAATCGCCCGGCCGCTCGCGATCGCACTGCGCGAGGATGCTTGCCACGATCTCCCGTTCCGCGCTCTGCCGTTCGCCATTCAAGGTGTTGAGCGCTTCGGCGATCTCCCGCGCCCGCGCGCGGTCCTGGGTCAGCAGCATCTCCACAACATCGCCCGCGTCCGCCATCCGCCCGGCGGCGTTGATGCGGGGTGCGATGCGGAATGCGATCTGTCCGGACGTGGGCAACTCGCCCGGCTTGAAACCGGCGATCTCCATAAGAGCGCCCAAGCCGGGGCTGGCGCTTTCCCGCAGCCCTTCGAGACCCAGCCGAACCAGCGCCCGATTCTCTCCGGTGAGCGGAACTACGTCGGCGATCGTGCCGATGGCCACCAGCTTCAACAGGGAATGGAGCAGCCGCTCCTGTTTGCTTCGCGGCCAGCCGGAATCTTCGAGCAAGCCCTGCACCAGCTTGAACGTCACGCCCACGCCGCACAGCAGGCGCTCCGGATACGTGGAATCGTGGCGGTTCGGATTGAGAACGGCGCATGCGGGCGGCAGCGTCTCATCGGGCAGGTGATGGTCCGTGACAATCATGTCGATGCCGAGGCGCTGGGCCAGCAGCACCTCCTCCGCCGCGCGAATGCCCGTATCCACGCTGATGATGAGTTTCGTGCCAAGCCCGGCTTCCCGTTCAATCACTCCGGCGTGGATGCCGTAGCCATCGCGCAAACGGTGCGGGATATGATACGCGGGCGCTGCCCCCAGCAGACGGAGCGTCGCGGCCAGCACGGCGATCGACGTCGTGCCGTCCACGTCGTAATCCCCGTAGAGCAGAATTCGTTCGCCGTCGCGAATCGCTTTCCCAATGCGATCCACGGCCGCCCGCATATCGCGGAACGCGAAAGGGTCGTGGAGTTGAGAAAACGCCGGATGCAGGAATGCCTCGGCCGACGCCGCATCGCGGTAGCCTCGCTGCCAGAGCAGTGTCGCCACTGCCGGGCTCACCCGCAGGCGCCGCGCGAAGTCGCCGAGGCCGGTTTCAGGCAGGCTCGCGAAGATCCATCGGGTAGCGGAGGGCATCGGCAACGGAAAGGCGCTCAGTTCTTGGAGAAGTAGCCGCCAAGAGGCTCGTCGGGGCCATCCTCGAAGCCGTCCCCCAAACTCATCACATCGATCTCATCGCGCAGGTCCAAAAATTCCCGGTACCAATCCGATTCCAGATAGTAGAAGTAGGTATTCCCCTGAAAATCGAAAGAAAGATCGAGCGAGCCGACCAGCCCCGCGAAGGCGTTCATCTCGCGGAGCGTCACGGTCATCTCCCGCTTTTCCTCGTCTTCGACGGCGGATTCCTCGAGATCCTGCAGAGCGTCTTCCACATCGTCCTCGCGAAACGTCAGCGCGTGCATCACCACCAGCGGCACGTGCAATTGGGAGGCGCACCGGAGGAACGCTCGAAAGTCGGGATGCGCGTTGACATCCCAAAAGATAGCGTGCTCCGGTTCGGCGTGGCGGCTCTCGCTATAGAACATCGCGAATCCGCCCACCTGGAGTTCGTCGAGAATCTCCTGCTTCAGGGAATCCAGATTCGGTTCCATTCCTGCCTCCTCTTAGACGGGTTTAGCGGTGGACGACGCTGCGCTGCCCACGGCAGCAAGAGCTAGCGAACAAAGATCTCGTGCCGCTCGCCCAGGTCGCGGGCTGATGGCGTCAGGATCGCACGCGGTTTCAAGCGGATCTTGCGCTTCGCCGCCATTGCCATCCGCACATCGTCCTCGCATACAAAGTCCACGGCGGGTTCCGTGGCCGCCCCGGGTTGCTGTGCGGCGTCGGCCGGCGATGCGGCACTGGCGGGTGGCGCGCTGCAACAGGCCGGAGCCGTGGAGTCCGCTTTCGAAGCCGCGGGAGAGGCGCAGCCGCAATTGGGTGGAGTTGCGGGGGTTAGCCTTCGTCCGGAAAGGAATCGATCGACCACGCCGGCGGCCGCCTGAGCCGTAGTCACGGCTGCACTCGGGGCGCCCGCGCTCTGGCCGGGTGTCCCCGTCGAAGAAACCGGGCTCGGCCCGCCCACGGAAATTCCTTTCGATGCCAGATATTGCTCCACGGCGGAAGCCACCTTCTGGCGATCCAGGCCCGTTCCCGCAACCGGCGCCGCCACGGATGTGGGGGCCTGCGCCGATATAGCGGGTCGCACCGGTTGCGATGATGTCACCGGCGCGGCCAACGTCTCCGCCGGCACGGTGAATGCTTCCGATGCCTTGCGCGCCACTGTGGCGATGCGTTTGATATTCGTCAGATGTTGCGGCCCCACGTTATCCGAAGTGATATTGCCCGCGATCGCGCCGCACCCCAGCGTCATCGAAGGGAAGACGTTGGTCGTGATGCCGGTGGAGCCTTGCGGAGACGCCGTGTTCACGAGCACCCGGAAGGCAGGCATCCGCAGCCCATACTCGCGGATCCGCGCTTCGTCGTGGGAGTGGATCATCGCCGTGTGGCCGAGCCCCCCAAATTGCAGCACTTTCTCGCACGCATCCACCGCTGCGGCGAAGTCTGGAACGAACAGCAGCGAAAGCACGGGCGAGAGCTTCTCCGCCGATAGCGGATGCTCCTTGCCCACTCCCCGGATCTCGCACGCGAGAATCCGCGCATCCGCCGGTACCGTGAAACCCGCCAGCCCGGCGATCGCCTGCGGAGACTTGCCCACGCACGCGGGATTAATGCGCCCGTTCGGCTGGATGAGTGTTGCTTCGAGCGCCTTCGTCTGCGCTTCGTCGCACACGAATGCCTTATGTACCCGCAATTCCGAGAGCACCGTGGCGCGCAACGATTCCTGGCACACCAGCGATTGCTCGCTGGAGCACACCGTTCCGAAATCGAAAGACTTCCCCTCGATCACCAGCCCCACCGCTTCCGGAATGTTCGCGGTTGTATCGAGCAGAACCGGCACATTTCCGGGGCCCACGCCAAACGCGGGCTTCCCGCTCGAATACGCGGCGCGAACCAGGCCAGATCCCCCCGTCGCCAGAATCGCGGCGATCTTCGGGTGCTTCATCAGTTGCTGCGTCGTTTCCTGCGACGTCAGCGTGAGGCATTGGATGATGCCCTCCGGCGCGCCCGCGCTCACCGCCGCCCGCTGCAAAATATCGATCGTCTCGCACGTGCAATGCCGCGCGTACGGGTGCGGGCTGTGTACCACGGCGTTGCCCGCCTTCAGCGCGATGATGCTCTTGAAGATGGCAGTCGACGTGGGGTTCGTGGTCGGAAGAATCGCGCCGATCACTCCCATTGGCACGCCCACTTCCACGATCTTCTTTTCGGGGATCTCGCGCAGCACGCCCACCGTCTTCATGCCGCGGATCGTTCGCGGCAGCAGGTCGGCGTTCAGAAGATTTTTGGCGATCTTGTCGGGAACATTGCCGTAGCCGGTCTCTTCGACGGCCATCTCCGCCAGCCGCCGGGCATGCGCGCGGCCCGCTTCGCCCATGGCTTCCACCACGGCGTCGATCTTGTCCTGGGAGAAGGTCCGGAACGAGAGAAAGGCCTGGTGCGCCAACTCCACTTTGGTGCGAAGTTCCTGGATGGATAGGAGATCGGTATCCTGAATCATTGCCTGCCGATGCCGCCCCCGGGGCGGTCCTCTGCGGGAGAGAAAATCGTTCGCCGCCCGGCATCGCCGCGGCCGGGCCGGCCCTTCTGGAGGCTATTTCTTGGCGTTGTCTTTGGCAGCTTCCGTGGCGGCTTCCTTCGACGCGCCGGGCAGCACCCGTTCCACGTCATCATGGGGCCGGGGAATCACGTGAACGCCCACCAGTTCTCCCACTCGCCGCACGGCCGCCGCGCCTGCATCCGTCGCGGCCTTCACCGCGCCCACATCGCCGCGCACCGTCACCGTCACCAATCCAGCCCCCACGTACTCCTTTGAGACCAGGACGACATTCGCCGCCTTCACCATGGCATCGGCTGCCTCGATTGCGCCGATAAACCCCTTTGTTTCGATCATTCCAAGGGCTTCCATAATTTTGCCTGCCACCGTTCTATATTTCTCCGAAGCTTCAAGGTATCATACCGCGCGCGCCGCTGTAGGAAAGGGTTTTCCCGCCGGGGAGGAATTGTCCATGCCACGTATCCTCCCGCCCCGGCGTGGACCCTTCCGCGCCATTTGGTATTCTAGGGCCAAGCCGATGCACAACACGGGTACCACACTCAAACAACGGGGCATCCGACTTACCAAGCAGAGGCAGATTCTGCTCGATATCATCGACAAGTCCGGTGCCCACCTTGATGCGGAACAACTCTTCCGCCTGGCCCAGAAGCGGGATCCCAAGCTCAACCGCGTCACCGTCTACCGCACCCTGAAACTCCTCAAGGAAGGCGGCTTGGTGGATGAACTGGACCTGATGCACTATGCCGGGGACCAGCATTTCTACGAGACCCGCCTGAAGCAGGAACACGCCCACGTCATTTGCATGCAATGCGGAAGGGTGGAAGAGTATTTCGGGGAGCCCCTGCGCGCGATGCGCCAGCAGATTCAGGAGAGCCTCGGGTTTGAGATCCAGGCCGTGCGCACGGAAGTCGGCGGCTACTGCCCGCATTGCCAGGCCCTTCGCAAGCAGCGCAAAGAGGGAGAGTCTCCCGCCGCCTCCAAGTCCGAATAGACCGGCTCGCCTTCCCGGTGCGTCACGCGAAGGCCCCATGCCGTTGTGCGAACTACTGCACCGGGCGCAACGGCTCCTGCGCCACCACGCGTTGCGCAATCTGGTTCAGCGTCAACGCATCGCTCAAGGTCAGGTTCACGAGCGTCACTTCCTGGTGCTTGTTCCACGCTGTTCCGGTGATCACGGCGGGCGCATGGTTTGGCGCGCGTCCGGTGAGGCACTGGTAAAAAAGGAGCGCATTCAGATACGTTCCCGCCGCCGTGGGATGCGAACGGTCGGGCGCATAGAGGCGGATGGAAGGTGCTTCGAGCCGCGTCACCGTCCAGGCGAGGCCCGCGGGGACGACGCCGGCCTTCACCTTCCGCGCGAACTGCACGAAGGCGTCGTCCAGCCGCCGCTGCTGCTCCGGATAGCCGTCCCGCGCCCAAGTCGCGTAAAGCACGGTGCGCGCGCCCGTTTTCCGGATCTCCTCGTCGAATAGCGTGGCGAACTTGAAATACGTCGCGGGATCGTGGATCCGCGGCGATTCTCCCTTTGGCGTCCCATACCCGAGAGTGGAGAGTTCCTGAAGCACCACGAAATCCCACCCGCCCCTGCGAATGGCCTCCAGCGCCTTGCCTTGTTCCCAATGCCACTGCAGCGTTTTGCCGCCGCTCAGCGAACCTTCGGTCTCAATCGCCGGACCCTCACTCTCGCTGGCGGCGATCTTCTCCAGAATTTCAGGAAGGTTATTCAGATACGTGTAGCTGTTGCCGATAAACAGCACCCGCAGCGCCTTCCGCGACGCCTCGCTCTGTGCCGCGAACGCAGCGGCCCCCAGTGCGGACGTCCCCGGCGCGAGCCCCCCGAGCAAGGGGATCATGAGCGATAAGGTCACGATGGAGAGAATCGTGAAGGCCAGGCGCTGCGGAAAAGTGCGTCGGAGCATCTCCCTATTATGCGTTGCCCGCCGAACAACAGGATCACCACTCCGGCCGCCGCCGGCGGCAGATCATCCGCCGCCGCGTCAGCAGCCGGAAGCGGCGCCTATTTCTTAACGATCACCGTTCCCACCATCCCCAATTCCTCATGCGGAATGCAGAAGTATTTGTAGGTGCCGGGGACCGTAAAGGTATGAGAAAAGGTCTTGCCTGCCTCCAGCAGACCGGAGTCGAATTCCTTGGCGTTCCGGGGCAGAACGGCGTCTTGTGCTTTGGCGGCCTTGCCTGGAACGTCCGTAACGCTGTGCAGCATGCTCGAAGCATTCTTCCATGTCACCGTTTCGCCGGATTTGATGGTGATCGTTTTGGGCTCATAGGTGAGATTGTCTGTCATGCGAACTTCCTTCGCCGCCGTTTCTGGCGTGGCGAACGGAACCGCGGCGAATACCGCGAACATGGCCAAGAGAACAGGCAAATGGTACTTCACAGAATTTCTCCTCATCAATGAATTTCAGCCAATCAAGACAGGTCCTGGATTGGGTGGGCCGGTGGATATGCCATGTGCTCGCCCGGCATCCAGGCAGGAAGCGCAGCGTTCGTAGTGGGCCGCGATTGCCGCCGGCGGCTTTGAACCGCGGGACAGCGTGAATCCCGGCCCCACCGCGCTCATTCAGACGCCACAACTAATGCAAAGGAGCGAGCTTTACATCTTTGTGTCCCAGCGCCTGCGCGACATCATACATTGCCTGATTGAGGAGCTTGTGGATATTCTTATCGTAAATAACCCCATGTGTTTGGTCGATGTCCGCCATCACTTGATTATGGATCTTGTGCGACAGTGCTTTATCGAACAAATAACCGGACCACCAGACTCCATCCGGTGCGGTCCCGGCCGCGACGAGGGTGCTCGCGAGCTTCGCGCCTTGCAGATCCGCCGGCGCTTCCGGTAAAGTGACGCCCGCTTCTGTCGCCCTCTTAAGGGAATCTTTCACGGCGAACGTCATTCCATTGACGAAATCCGTGACATCCTTTTTGCTGTACTGCTTGGTTAACTTCGCAACCTCGGCATTCACGGTCTTTTCCCCGAGCATCGCAACCAGGGCGGTAGAGAAGTCGAAGTGCGCCGCCCCGCCTCCAGCCTTCACCAGGGCGGCGGTCACGTGCAAATCCGGCTGCCCGGCGTAGACCGGTCCGCCGAACATATTCACTGCCCCTGGCTTATCGGCGGCGAGCAGAGCGACGCTCCCCAATAAACCCAGCCCCATCGTAATTGCAAACAACTTAATCATGTCTTAACTCCCTATCAACTCCGAGATGAATTGACCATCTGCTCCTCAGAGTAATCGATCCGTTATTTTGTTTCTATTAGAAGCTGAAATACTGAAAGAATGACGCGGAAATAAGCGATAAGTATTTGTAAAGACAAGACAAATGGCTCCGGCCCTCCCCGCGGCCGCGTCCGCACCCAGCGCCCATCCTCGCCAGCGCCCACGCCTCCGCGCACCGGCGCCAGCGCGTCAATACTGCACCGTCTTGCGCTTCCGTAGCGATCCCCCGCCAGCCGGAACTTCGTTACAATGCGAAAGCACGAATGCCCGCACCTCCACCACCTCCCGATAGTGGATCCCTACCCGGCGGCGCCGGACGTCCATCGAGTGCGAGCGGCCAGTTTCGCGCTCCCGTCCCGAGCGTGCCCTCCGCGGGACTTGAGGTCGTGCATCCCTCAGGCAAGCGAACACGCGTTACGCTGGACCGGTTTCCCTTCCGGTTAGGGCGGCAGTCGGATAACGAACTGCAACTGCGCGATAGCCGCATTTCCCGTAACCATGCGGAAATCCGGCTTGAGAATGGCCAGTATGTCCTTCGCGACCTGCGCAGCAGCCACGGTTCCTTCGTGAACGGCATGCGCGTGGAGCGGGCGGTCCTGCAACACGGAGACACCATCGATTTCGGTTTTGACGATTCCTACCGTCTCCAATTCCAATTGGAGGGCCGCGAGATCAGCCGGCTATTGCACCGGCTGGAACCCGATGGCGGCGAGGAAGGGCAGGAATCGGCGAACCTCAGCAAACTGACCGTGCTCCTCGAAGTGGCAAGGACGCTCCAAAGCTCCCTGAGCGTCGATGAGGTGCTCACCTCCGTCGTAGATGCGGCGCTTTCGGTCACGGGAAGTGAGCGTGGCTTCCTCCTGCTGATCACCGGGGAGCAATTGGAGGTGAAAGTCGCTCGCACCCGCGATGGCCGCCACCTTGGCCGGGACGAACTGCGTGTTCCCACCACGCTGATTCTCAAGGAACTGAAGCAGCGCCGTGAGCTTCTGACGATGAATTTTGATCCTGGGGCGAAGGGCTTCGATCCCCAGCAGACGATTGCCGCCCTCGACCTGCGCACGGTGATCTGTATCCCCCTCATCAAGATGAGCGCCGGAGGCGCGCCGAAGGATACGCTCGTGCTGCCGGCGCAGCATCAGACCGTCGGCGTGCTGTATCTCGACTCGTCCGAATTAGGAATCCGGCTCACCATGTCGGATCGCGAGTTGCTGCAAACCCTCGCCCTCGAAGCCTCGAACGTGATCGAGAATGCCCGGCTGCTCGACGAAGAGCGGCACAACCGGAAGATCCAGGAAGAACTGGAGATTGCCCGCAATATCCAGCAGAGCCTTCTGCCGCGGCAGTTGCCGGAGACCGGGTGGTTCCGCGCATCCGGTGTCTCCATCCCTTCCCAGAACGTGGCCGGCGACTATTTTGACGTGCGCAAGACCGGCCCGGGCCGCTTCGTGAACATCATCGTCGATGTCTCCGGCAAGGGGGTAAGCTCGGCGCTGCTCGCCAGTCTCTTGCAAGGCATCTTCATCGCGGCGTCGAGCGACCCCGGCGGTCTTCCCGCTCTGCTCAGCCGTACCAACGAGTTTCTGGTCGATCGTACCGAAGGCGAGAAGTTCGCCACCATGTTCTACTGCATCCTCGATCGGGATGGCGAGTTGCATTGGACCAATTGCGGCCACTGCGCGGCCATTCACGTTCGCCCCGGCCGGGAGT